>JAADGB010000031.1:0-6248 GCA_013152575.1 Thermoproteota archaeon
AACCCAGAGTTCAACGGAACGATAGTACTCAAGCAGGATGGCAAGGCAACAACAATATGTAAACAGTTCATCCATGGAGTAATCAAGGTAGAACCATAAACCCGGAAGAGATAGCCAGTCCACGGAAAGTTATACTCTTAATAGGACCTAGGATTCCACTCCACTAACGAATAATTAATGGGAAATCAGAGGGGACAACTGTGGCTAACGAGCAGAGGAGTACACAGCTAACTCCCTTCTCAGTTGTCCAAATGAGGGCTAGAACTGGAATAATTAAATGGGTGGTATTCGGATTAGCTTTATTCATGGCCCTCATAGAGATCCTATACGTTATGAACTTCTACACAACCTTCGCTCAGTTCATCGAGTCACTAGGCTTTCCACAAGTAGCCAACTGGATAAGACAGACGCTACACGTTTCAAGTAGATCGGTACTAGGCCTAGTCATGGCATCCATAATCAGCGTAGGCTTCCTAATATTCCCAGTTAGAAGACCACCCCTACAGGCATCAGACGAGGAGCTAATAGAGTACAAGAAAAAATACGTCGACAAGGTACCAATATACGATATCATACTAGCAGCACTCGCACTCATAGCCTTCATCTACCAGGCCCATCTAGGCGCATACGTAGAAGCCAATGAGGGCGAACTGCCCCCGGGAAGCGAGAATATCGCTCTAATCTTCGCTATGATAGGGACCCTACTGGCATTCGAACTCACCAGGAGAGCAGTGGGTCCATGGCTGGCCGGAGTCGTAGCTTTCTTCCTAGGCTACTATCTATTCTATTGGGAAACCTCGACATTCCTCTCACCATACGACATAGGACTCAAGTGGGCCAAGGACATGTACTATTCAAGCTACGGCCTCTTCAACATACCATTCCAGGTCATGGCGGCGTACGTCTTCGCCTTCCTATTCTTCGGAACATTCCTTGAGAGGATAGGAATAGGAGAATACATAACAACCCTCATGCTAGGACTATTCGGTAACAGGCCAGGAGGCCCTGCGAAGGTAGCAATAGTATCAAGCGGCTTCATGGGAATGCTCTCGGGAAGCAGTGTTGCCAACGTATTCACGACAGGAACCTTCACTATACCATTGATGAAGAGAAGCGGGTTCCCACCAGAAGTAGCTGGGGCGGTCGAGGCGAGCGCTAGTACAGGAGGCCAGATTATGCCCCCGATAATGGGTGCAGCAGCATTCATCATGGCGAGCTTCATAGGCAGGCCTTACGGCGACATAGTGATAGCGGCGTTTATCCCAGCAGTAATCTACTTCATGAGTCTTTACTACTTCGTAGACCTAGAAGCAAAGAGGCTTGGCCTAAAAGGGCTTTCAAAGGAGCAGCTACCAAACGTTAGGGCAATGCTAGGGAAGATATACCTACTAAGCCCCATAGTGTTGATCACGGTACTATTAGTTCTAAGGCTACCGCCACAACACAGCGTTGTTGCAAGCCTCAGCCTAGCATTGATAGCTGCTGCATGGGCACTTGAAGGTAAACTCTCATACAAGATAGCTTACACTATCTCGATAATGATCATAGGCTTAATTGCATACCTCGCAGGCATGAACCTTAGGGCGACAGTATACTTTACAGGGATGTTCTTCCTAATCTTGTCGGTCTTGCTCATATTAACCCGAGAATACAGGAAGTTCGCCCACGTTATACTAGACAGTGTAGAGCAGGCCGTTAGGAATAGTGTACCAGTATTCATGGCAGCTGCACTCGCGGGCGTAGTGCAGGGCAGCCTTACACTAACTGGACTAAGCACAATGCTCGGACAAAGACTAGTAGAATTCGCCCACAACAACATCTACATACTACTCCTACTCATCGGCATGCTGAGCATACTGGTAGGAATGGGCGTCCCGACAACAGCAAACTACGTCATAACAAGCCTAATCGGAGCCTCAGCAGTGGTCATAGCGGCAACATCAATGCTAGGCCTACCCGAGAAAGCCGCAATACTTGGAGCGCACATGTTCGTGTTCTACTATGGAATCCTAGCAGACCTCACACCTCCAGTAGCATTAGCAGCATTCGCAGGCGCGACAGTTGCGAGATCTGACTTCTGGAAAACAGCTGTAAACGCGACACGATTCGGCTTTACAAAATACGTACTACCATTCGTATTCGCAGTAAACCCTGCTATGCTAGTCATACCAGTACTAGAAGGTTACATGAGTGTAACTGACTTCCTATGGAGCCTAGTAACTATAACAGCCGTAGTCATAACGGCCAGCGCGGGATTCGCAGGATACTTCGGCGGGCCAATAAGGAACAAGGCATGGAGAATAGCGCTATCAATAATTGGAATCATCGCCGTTACAGGCAACAAGTACCTAGTAGGGTTAGCATTCGCCCTATCCCTAGCAACCTACATTATAGCCAAGAAGAGCGCGGAACACTCCTAATCCAAATACCCACTCTATACATATTACATTGGGACTCCGATTTTTACACTAACTGGTTATGGAGACGAGGGAGCAATAGTGCTAGGGCCAGGACCAATAAGGGTGAGAAACACACTAGGCCGAAAAATCGAAGAATTCACACCCTTCAACCCACCGTTCGTAAAAATGTACGTGTGCGGCCCGACGCCATACGATTACACACACATAGGACATGCTAGATCCTTTGTCGCGTTTGACGGGATCAAAAGGTACCTCCAACTACGCGGGTACGACGTCTATCACATTCAAAACATAACCGACATCGACGATAAGATAATCAATAAATCCCATGAAACCGGTATGAGCTGGCAGGAGGTAGCTGAAACATACACTAAAGACTACTTAGAAGCCCTCACACAACTCAACATAAAGGTCGACCTACACCCAAAAGTAACCCATCATATAAAAGAAATAATTGAATTCATAGAAAAACTGATAGAGAAGGGATACGCATACGTAGCCTCCAGCGGGAGCGTCTACTTCGAAGTAGACAAGTACCCGAAATATGGAGAACTAAGCGGCAGAAGAACAAAAGACTCATGGACACAGGAGGAAGAATACATCCAAGAGAAGAAGAAGCCATACGACTTCGCCCTATGGAAGGCGGCTAAACCAGGAGAACCAAGCTGGGAGAGCCCATGGGGGAGGGGAAGGCCAGGCTGGCACATAGAATGTAGCGTAATGAGCACACGATACGCTGGAGGCAAGCTGGATATCCATGGAGGCGGGATGGACCTCATATTCCCACACCACGAAAACGAAAGGGCTCAATCAGAAGCATACCTGGGAGAGAGCCCATGGGTCAAATACTGGCTCCACACAGGCTACCTCACAATAGAAGGAGAAAAGATGAGTAAGAGCCTAGGAAACATCATAGCCCTAAAAGACGCTATCCGAGAATGGGGACCCCAAACCCTCAGACTATGGCTACTCAGCGGCCACTACAGGACACAATTAGAATACAGCGAGCAAAGCCTCACCCAAGCACGAAAACTCCTAACACGCCTAAGAGACATGGCCTACAAGCTGCAGAGAAGACTAAGCGAAGACGAACCAGTACACTATCTAGAAGACAAGGACGTAGGCCTCCTATACCAGATAGACTCGATCATATTAGGATGGCATAAGGAGATGAGCAACGACTTCAACCTAGCTGGAGCATTGAGACAAGCGTGGGAGTTAACGAACATCTTCTACAAAGAACTAGAACACTCGGAGAGCAGAGCAGTACTACAGAGAGCCTACACTGGCCTAATACACATGAATAAAGTATACGCAGTCCTAGACGATATCCTAGCACCGGAGGAAGCAGTACGCCCACAGGAAGACCTACTAGGTAACCTAGTAGACTTAATCGTCGAAGTAAGGAGTGAGCTACGTAAGAGGAAGATGTTCGACTTAGCCGACACGATAAGGGCGAGGCTAGGCGAACTAGGAATACAGCTCCTGGACCAGAAGGATAAAACAAGCTGGAGGTGGACCAAGTGAAGTGTCCTCCTCCAGCTAAAGACCCAAGATATGCCCGGCAGATACCAATCATAGGAGAGGAAGGCCAAGAGAAACTGAGTAAGTCAAAGGTGGCAATAGTAGGCCTCGGAGGCCTAGGGAGCATAACCAGCCAATACCTAGCTGCGGCTGGCGTAGGAAAACTGATCATTATAGATAGTGACGTGGTTGAGGATAACAATCTGAACCGTCAATTATTATATGACACTCCCAGCATAGGCCTTCCAAAAGCACCAATAGCGGCTAGAAGACTGAAGAGTCTAAATCCCTGCACTGAGATCGAATGGTATCAAGACAAGTTAACTAAAGAGAATATCGACGAGGTAATAGGCGAGGTCGACTTAATACTGGACTGTCTTGATAACTGGGAGACAAGACTGATCCTCGACGACTACTCGTGGAGGAAGGGAATACCCTTGTTACACGCGGCAGTGGAGCAATTCTATGGCCAGATCTACCTCTCAATCCCGGGCAAAACAGCGTGCCTTCGCTGCATAGCTCCGAGACAAGATGCTAAGAGGGAGGGAGGTATTCCAGTAATAGGTGCAGGGGTGGGTGTCATAGCTAGCCTACAAGCCCTGATAGCAATACAGTACCTAGTGGGGGTCTACAAGGAGCCCGGAACCCTAATACTAGTTGACAGTAGGAGAGGTAGCATTGATAAGATAAGGATAGATCCCTCCGCTTGTCGATGCTCCACACTATAGCTTATCAGTATCTAACCATGTAATGAGGTATAATTAACGTTTTACCACCTTGACTAAACTATATTCAATACTGAGAAAATCGATGTTTTAAACCTAGAATCCTCAAGGTATCAAACGGTGATCCCATCCTATGAATAGAAGGGGTCTCTCCTCAAAGATCCTAGCCATCGTACTCATAGTAATAATCGTTGCAGGAATCGGAGTATACCTAATGCGGGGAGGCGGAGAAACTACCACTACCAGTAAGATAAAGGTCCTAGTACTATTCGACGTGGGTGGAAAGGGAGACCTAAGCTTCAACGACATGGCAGTCCTCGGAGCAGAGAGGGCGAAGAAAGAACTAGGCGTTGAAGTAAACTATCAAACACCAGCTAGTGTAGACGCAATGGTAAGCCTCCTCAAGAGCGTAAGCCAATCGAAAGAATACGATCTAATCATAGGAGTAGGATTCCTATGGCTAGACCCGATGGTACAGGTTGCTCCCCAGTTCCCAGACCAGAAATACGCTATAATTGATGCCGCTCCCGAGAACACTATCCCGAACCTAGCAGCTTACATATTCAGAGAGCAAGAGGTGGCAAGCCTAGTAGGCATACTAGCCGCAGACATGGCTAAAAACATAGGATCAAACTGCGCAGGAGCAGTTGCTGGAATGGATATACCACCTCTGTGGAGATTCCACATTGGATATCTCTACGGGATACAGTACTACAACCAGCACACGGGAAGCAACATACAATTGAGCTTCGTCTATACCGGAGACTTCCAGAACCCCTCACTAGGCAAACAGACAGCCCAGCAAATGATAAGCCAGGGATGTAGGGTGCTCTACGGACTCGCTGGCCTAACACATGTAGGTATGTTCGATGCTGTCAAAGAGGCGAGTCAACAGGGGGTCCTGGCATTAGCAATTGGACAGGACGCCAGCCAGGAGTGGTATGATCCAGAGCACATAATCATAAGCGGACTCAAGAGAGTCGATGTAGCAGTATACGATGCAATCAAAGCCGTTGTAGACGGAACCTTCCAAGGAGGGGTACACAGTCTTGGACTGAAAGACGGAGCATTAGGTATCAGCGATGATGAGATAATCAAGTACTTCGCAGAAATCGCCCAAGAGCAGGGGAGACTTCCACAAGGTCTAACACCAGACGATGTAGTGAACATAGTCAATCAGAAGAGACAAGAATACATCAGTGCTACAGCCTGGGACCTAGTAAATCAGTTGGAGAACGCGATAAAGAATGGCCAGATCCAATTCGTGAATCCTACATCACACGACGACTATGTAAGCATCATAAACCAGCTAGAGCAAGGTAACCTTGCAGCAGCCACGACATCAGGCTAACCCCCTATCCCAATTTTTACTATTAAGGTAGTCTTCAATGGTGGTGGGAGAAGCCGGTTGGAAGAGACCACGAAACCGCTAATCGAGCTAAGAAGTATAGTCAAGATATATCCTGACGGTGTCAAAGCCCTTCAAGGAGTCTCCCTGAAAGTATATCCGGGCGAAGTGCACGCCCTGCTCGGAGAGAATGGAGCTGGAAAAACAACCCTGATGAGAATCCTTTATGGC
>JAADGB010000031.1:6257-20123 GCA_013152575.1 Thermoproteota archaeon
AGCCAACCTCCGGAGATATCCTCATCGAGGGTAGACCTGCAAAGTTCAACACCCCGCTAGATGCGATAAGGGAAGGAATATCCATGATCTACCAGCATCCCAGAATGGTTCCAACTCTAACTATAATGGAGAACATAGACCTCTACTTCGATAACGCTGGAATACCTCGCGATGAAAGAAAAAGGAGGCTATACGAGGCACAGGAATTAACAGGTTTCGACATACCCTATGATTTGCTAGTCGAGGACGCCTCCCTGGGAGTCCTCCAAAGGGCCGAAATAGTCCGAAGCATAGCAGCGGGTAGCAGGGTACTAATCCTAGACGAGCCCACGACTAACCTGACCCCAATAGAAGTAGAAGGATTATTCAAGGCAATAAGAAATATGAAAAAGAAGGGCATATCGGTCATATACATTACGCACAGGCTCCCAGAAGTAAAAGAGATAGCAGACACCGTGACAGTTCTCCGAAAGGGGAAAGTCGTTAAAGGGGCAATGCCTATCCACTCTGTCTCAATGGAGGAGCTCGCAAAGCTCATGGTAGGCGAACTACCTAAGCCTACCGCTAAGCAATCTTATAAGAAGAATAAAAAGATAATAGAAATAAAAGATCTAGTTGTTGAAGGTCGTATAACACTGAGGATAAACAAGCTAGAGCTATACGAAGGAGAGATCCTAGGAATAGCTGGCGTAGAAGGAAACGGGCAAGACGAGCTAGTCAAGGCGATACTAGGCATACTAAAACCTAAACAAGGAGAGGTAAAGCTACTCGGAGAAAAAGTAAAGGGACCCCGAGACTTCCTCCTAAGAGGAGGCGCATACGTCCCAGGAGACAGGACAAAGGCTCTTGTACAATGGTTCAGCATAGCGGAAAACCTAGCATTCTTGATATATGCACACTCCGGGCCAAATCTGCTTACTCCAGGAAAGCTCGCCTCAACATATGAGATGATCCGCCGTCAGTACAATGTAGTAGCACAGTCGCCATGGTCTCAGATATCAACATTGAGCGGAGGAAACCAGCAAAAACTACTTGTAGGTAGCCAGCTCAGCCTCAACCCACGTGTTCTCCTAGCGGTGAATCCAACGAGGGGCCTCGATGTAGCAACCACAAACTATGTTAGAAGCCTCCTTATCAAATACGCCTCCAAGGGAACAGGCGTACTCCTCGTAAGCAGCGATTTGGACGAAATCCTAGAGATCAGCGATAGGATACTCGTATTGTACAAAGGCAGGATTGCTGGAGAACTCTCCAGAGAAGAGGCAACCCCCGAGAGAATCGGCGTATTAATGGGAGGTGGATCGGATAATGGGTGACTTAACCAGGAGAATCCTATCAGAGGTAGGACTCGTTGCAGCTGCATTCGCAGTAGGCCTGCTAGCAGTAGTAATAGTGTCTCTCTACTTCAATGCGCCAATAGGGGGTATGCTAGAAACCCTCCTCCTATCCTGGACGAAGCTACCCGACATGGTGGTAGAGTATACTGCGGTATTGGCACTAACAGCCGCCGCCTTCAGTATCCCACTCTATGCTGGCCTGTTCAATATAGGTGCAGAGGGTAGCCTTTACGCGGGGGCATTAGTTAGCCTTTGGGTCGCAATAAAGACAAGCAGTCTACCGCTGGCTATAATCTCGGGGGTCGCGGCCGGATCTGCGGTAACCCTCTTAGCGGGAGTTCTAAGGGTATACTTGAGGGTCAATGAAGTACTAAGCACAATCATGTTGAATTGGATCGTATACTGGATACTCCTCTACGTTGTGGTAATCTACCTGAGTGACCCAGTGACGCCCCAACGTACGCTTCAAGTCCCAGTAGGGGCTAGAATTCCGAGAGTAAACGATATTCCAATGACAATCATTATCTCCGCGGTGGTAATGATACTCTTGTTCGTATTCATCAGAATGACGAGATACGGTATACTACTACGCTTCTCTGGCGCAAACGAAGAAGCCTGCAAAGAGAGAGGGGTCAACACAGCCTATTACAAGATACTGTCCATGTTTCTAGCCGGAGCCCTAGCCGGACTAGCTGGCGCGATCCACATACTGGGCTACTCATACAGTATTGACGTATTAGGCGGTACAGTACGAAACTATGGCTTCAACGGCATAGGCGTAGCATTAATGGGTCGAAACGACCCGATCGGTATACTCGTGGCGAGCTTCGTCTTCTCAACACTTCTAGCTGGAAGCCAGTTAGTCGAGCCACTCTATAACGTCCCTAAGGAGGGGGCTGATTTGGCGATAGGCATCATTATCATAGCACTAGCCGCGCCAGAGGCCTTCAAAATACTCTATAGGAGGATTAAGGGGTGGAAGTGATGATGTTAGAGGATGCACTCTTAACACTAGTAATAAGCCTCTCAGCAATGACACCCATTGCTCTTGTAGCAGTAGGCGAGATAATCGCGGAGAAGAGCGGTATAGTAAACATCGGGCTCGAAGGCATACTTCTACTCTCAGCGTGGGCCGGCGCATTCGCCGCATTATCAACCCACAGCATACTAATGGGATACCTGGCCGGCCTCCTAGTAGGCTTAATGCTAGGCTTACTCCACGGAGTCATCAGCGTAAACTTAAGAGGAGACCAGATAATAGCTGGAGTCGGATTAAACCTTGCAGCAGCCGGGTTAACCGCGATTCTCACCAGGGCTGTATGGGGTAACTACGGTCAAAGCCCACCTATAGAATTGAGATCGCCAGGCCTAGTCATCATGGGTCAAAGGGTGAGTGTGGCCTTCTTCCTGGCAGTAGCTGTCGCCATAGTCTCATGGTATATTCTCGAGAAGACCACACTCGGTAAGAGACTCAAAGCTGTAGGAGACGATCCAAAGAGTGCCGAGGCACTTGGCATAAACGTGGCAAGGGTGAGGATCATCGCTACCACAATTGGTGGTATGCTTGCAGGCATCGCTGGCGCCTTCCTTAGCGTGGACTACATAGGTAGCTTCGTGAAATTGATGAGCGCGGGCAAGGGGTTCATAGCACTAGCAGATGTCGCATTTAGCGGTTGGAACCCGTTATTCGCCCTACTAGGCGCATTCATATTCGGTTACAGTGACGCGCTAGCGAGATACTTTACCATAACCAAAGGCGCAACGGCAGGCGCATACTTGATCAACACGATACCATATGCGGTAACCTTACTAGCAATAACAATAACGGCGAAAAGAGCAATAGCGCCCAGATCGCTTGGCAGACCCTACGTAAAAGAGTAACATTAAGGCTTTACTAGTACCCTGAAAGCATCTCTCTCCAAACTCCTCTCAAACGCTTCTACCGCGTCATCCAAGGAATACACTCTAGTGACTGGCACATCTATCTTACCCGCTGATAGCAATTGGAGGGCTAACTTGAAGTCCCTCCAGTCTCCACACCGGGTACCCAGCAACTCAACCTCCTTGACAACAGAGAGCGTCTGAGGATATTCGGCTACTCCTCCAGGCGTACTCTTCAAATGAACAATTCCTCGCGGCCTCACTAATTCTACCGCAAGCCTTAGACCAGTATTCGTACCAGTAGCCTCTACTACCATGTCATAGCCAAGGCCAAAGTTAGTCATTGATCCACCGATTTCACGGGCCTCCTCATAGTGTACCACTTTGAAGCCAGCCTTCTCAAACTGCCTAGCCTTCACACTACCAGGTCTCGAGACTACAACGACGTTAGCACCGAGAAGCCGGGCTACTTGAGCTGATAGGTAGGCTAGGAACCCGGTGCCAAGAATAGCCACGAAATTGCCAGGCCTCGGAGGTGCAACCCTGAACATATGGAGGACTGCTGCCAAAGGCTCGGCAGCAAAGGCTTTTTCATGAGGCAACTTGTGGGTGTGAAGAGCCCATACGGGCGCGGTAAAATACTCAGCCATTCCACCATCGAAATCGATCCCCAGAGTTAACTTGTTGGGACAATGAGTGTACAGGCCAGCCTGGCATACGCGGCATTGCCTGCAGGCGAAGTTTATTTCACTCACAACATTCAATCCCACTAAATCCCGCGGGCCCTCGACAACGACACCAGATACTTCATGGCCTGGTACCAGGGGTTTCTTGAATAAGGGATAACTACCCGTGTAGAACGCTTTGTCAGTACCACAAATACCAGCAATCTTGACCTCGACGACCGCCCATTCCCTGCCTGGCCTCTTCAACTCGATATCCTCGACCATTAATTGCTTGGGACCATAGAGTACTGCTGCCTTCAAACTAGTCCACCCGGGAGCTTCCTACCCTTGCACTAGGTCCAAGGGATCGTAGGCCAAGCTCTGACCCGAGTCAATAAGGAATACGCTTCCAGTGATGTTCTTGGCATCATCGCTTGCAAGGTAAACGACAAGCCTTGCAACCTCAACCGGGTCTACGAGGTCGCCTGTTAGCGTATACTTCTCCAAGAATCTCTCGAGCTCGAGGTTCAACGCCTTGAAGAAGCTCATACCCATATCGGTCTTAGCAAACCCGACGGCCACGGCGTTGACGGTTACACCAGTATGTTTCAGCTCCTGTGCTAGAGACTTTGTGAAACCGATCACGCCAGCCTTGGCAGCGCTATATGCTGATAGGTACCTTACACCACGAATGCCAGCTATGCTTGTTATGTTGATTACCCTCCCCCACTTGTTGTCAAGCATATATGGTAATGCTCGCTTAGTGCAGTAGAAGACTCCGTTTAGGTTGACCTTGATATGACGCTCCCAGAGGGAGTCCTCCATAGTCTCAACAGGAGCCAGGAATCCCCATCCAGCATTGTTAACCAAAATGTCTACGCCACCGTATCTATCCCGGATTTCTTTGAACATTGAGTCAACCTGGCCAGGATCGGATACATCAGCCTTTACAACAAAGCCGTCTCCACCAAGCTCTTTTACCTGTCTGAGGGTCTCTAGAGCCTCGTTCTCACGCTTCCTATAATTAACTACGATATTATATCCCTGTTTGGCGAATTCTAAGGCGATGGCTCTTCCAAGACCCCTACTACTTCCGGTCACGAGGACTGTTTTCCCGGTTATCGGGGTTCACCCCTCGCTATTGCTCTTCTAGTTCCTTAACCTCCTCTTCCCCCTTATCCATCATTTCGGTTATGGATGGGTCGCATTTTCTTAGCAGGTAGAGGAACTCGCCGACATGCTCCTTTTCCTCATTAGCAACATCTACAAACACTTTCTTGGCAAGGGGATCTTTCACCTTCTCGGCGAGCTGCATATAGAATGATATCGCGTCTAGCTCTGCTATAATAGCTAACCTTAACGCGTCACAGAGCTTCTCTCCCTCTAGCTCTCCTGGAAAATCTACTGGGTTCTTCGCGAACATTAGCTGGTCACCTAGAATTCATCTTCGTGTAACATGATTGTCTTGGAACATAATAAAGTCATGAGGCCATTGTGCTAGGCGAGTCCTGGTGGCTCGGGGAGGATGCTTTTATGAATGCCTCTTCGAGCGAGCTAGCTCGATATCTCTCCAAGGCCTCATCTACTCTCCCACTAAAGACGACTCTCCCATTGACGATGAAGGCGATATGGTCTGCTATAGTCTCAGCCTCCAGCATATTATGGGTAGTTACAACAACCGTTTTACCACGGCGTACAAGGTTTCTGATCCATTCCCTTATCCTATACGATGAGAATACATCGAGTCCAGAAGTAGGCTCATCAAGCAATGCTAAGTCAGGGTCGTGCATGAGTGACATCGCTAGTAATAGTCGCCTCTTCATCCCCTTACTATACTCGCCAGTCTTCATGCGAAGCTCTTCATGTGACAGGCCCGATAGTTCGACCCCTCGCTCAAAGTATTCTCTTGTTTTTGATTCATCGCCCATAGCATAGAGTTTGGCGTAAAATAACAGGTTCTCATAACCAGTTAGCCTCTCGTAGGGCGATGCGTCTTCTGGCAGGTAACCTATCCGTTGGAGTACACTCTGCCATCTCCATCTTTGGCTACGAGGCCGTGTTCCTAGGACCTCCACGCGCCCCGAGTTAGGGGTATATAAGCCGAGTATTACCCTGATAGTGGTAGTTTTGCCACTCCCGTTTGGACCAGCTATAACATACAAGCTCCCATTGGGGACCCGTAGATTGATCCTATCCAGTATTACCTTATCCTTGATCTTCTTCACAACGTCTTGTAAGGTGATGGCATAGCGCATTATGCGACTCCTCGATATCGCCTCATATTATTGTGAATTCTTGTCCAGCTGAAATACTTGTCTATCCCATGATGCATACTAAATATAATCCCGGTGACAAATGATAGGATTCCATGCAGGCACAGCCCTACAAGTATAACAGTTGAGGGGCCGACAACTTGGTAGTCGATGAATTCATTGCAAAATACGGGGAGCGAGGCTACCTTGTACTAAAAGCAATACTAGAAGCAGCGAGGAAAGGTAGACGTCCATTTAGTTTAGGCGATTTCAACTACAAGGACGTAAAGATAGCCCTCAAATCCATGGGGATAGATTACAACCCGGCCCCTCTACTCTCTAAGCTCGAGAAAGAATACGGGGTGATAGAAACCAGTTACAAGTCGAGCAACCAGCACTGGTGGAGGATACTGGACAGGGAGCTAATAGAAACCGTAGTCAGAGAGTGGGAAGGGAAACCAGAACCCGATCCAGAGGATCCAAGAGTGAGAATGCTAAGGATCCAATTCTATTCCCTATCACCCCACGAGATCCTGGACCTACTAACCAGGCTCTCAAAAAGGAAGAGGTTAACCAGCGTGGAGAGAGCTAAGCTGAAGAAGATCGCCTTCGAGGAACTACCACTGCTGGTAGACTTTATAGAGAAAGCCTCCAGTGAATACCCGGACGAATTATCTGAGGAAATAGCTGTCGCTGAATCCATACTCGAGCTCTTCGAGGAAATAGTGTATGGTGGGACGTCTAGAGCTAGATACCCAGTTAAGGGGAGGGAGAGATTAGAGGATTCCCTTAGATACCGCGACAGAGAGCCTATCTAGCAAAGCTTGAAATGCCATTGAAAGAATCCTCCTGTTATCATACCCGTCAATAAGAGCCATGAGCTCGCTTCTCTCACGCCCCTTTAACTCTCTAACGTAATTGATGATATTCTGGGTAGCCCTGATTGCCTCATCAACAATAGTGATATTGGCCTTCTGGGCAGTCCTGCTGAACGGGTTAAGGTCGATTGCAGCAACCCTTTTACCCCACGCCACCAACGCCTCAGTTCTATCGCCATCCTCAATAGCAAGTAATACAAAGTCAGCAGCAGCAATTCCATCCTTGCACACTATACCCCTCTTACTCTCGAGTCCTGGGACCCTAGTCTTCCCGCAATCCGGTGGTAATATGTTGCGCACACCGTGATCTACTAGGAACTCGTAAATTTTTCTAACACGCTCCTCCGTCCTGTGGAACAGGTTGACTTCAACTAGGGCACCAGTCTCCTCTGACAAGGTTCTAATCTCGTCGGGTGCTAGGGCGGCATAGTTCCCGTTAACCGAGATAACTGGTCTATTCGATACAAGTAGTACTGCGGCGGTTACGCGCTCAGCTTCTAGCGCGAACTCGTGGCTCTTCTCTCCTAAGAGGTAGTCAAAAGTCTCGCCGCGGCCATGGGCTATTAGTCCCTCGGGAACTACAAGGCCTAGCCTGAATCCCGTCACTAACTTCTCTCTCTTCACTAGAGAGTGGTATCTTGGATGACTCTTTGGTATATCGAAACCTGGCAAGCTCAGCTCCACCAGATTCTAGGCGGTCCAGTTGACGCCTCTAAAATTCTTGGCCTATAGCCATTCCTGGAGAGCTCTACGATAGCGTCGTGTAGCCATTCACGTTCAATGAGTAAAACGACCACCTTCTTCTTGCCGTAGATGCCTGCCACGCCTCTAAGGACGGGTAACTCGCGGCCTCCTAAGGCAGAATTGAGCATTCCAGACTCTTTCGAGAACCATGTAGAGACGCTAAGAAACTCCTCAACAGTGAATTCCTTAGCTAATCTATCCAGTGCCCTCTTCGCAAGCTCATAGACCCGGCTACTCATACTTTCCAGCATGGTCCGAGTATTCATGACACCGGTCTCAACGGAAACTATACCAAGGGTCCCTGGAAGCTGCAGACATTCTACTTCTCCTTCTCCAGGAGCGCCAGCCTCCTTCCTGAGAACAACGCCCACACCGCAAGACAATGCTAGCACGTCTCCCAAACCCGTACCTTCATAGAGGTCAGCCAGATGGGCAATCTTCATAGCCTCCCTGTATCCGTAACCGGTCGACCTACCTATGACGAGGCTCGAGACTATCGCCGTAGCGGCACTAACGGCGTACCCTACAGAGTGTGGTAATGGATTCACGAGCTCGACGCCGCGAGTACTACTCAAGCCGTAGAGACGTGATACCCTGTTTACGATAGGGTTATCGTATGTGACGTTTTCAGAGCATCCTCTCAGCCGGGGTTCGACGGCTAAACCAACTCCTAGAGAACCTGTTTTCAGAGGATCGTTTCTCTTAACAGGATAGAAGATGCTGGTTATATGATGAGGGGAGTCGGCGCACCACCTGCCCGGTCTCATATCCGTGCCTCCTTTACAATATCTAGTGGTGGAGTTGGAGGTGGGACCCTCTTGTGCTCAGACTTCCTGTATAACTCCATTATCCTATCTACCACAACCTTAGGGACCCCTGTGGCTTCCGGTACCTCTTCGGGCTTCATTCCCAGGTCGAAGATCGCGTAGAGTACTACATCGACTTGCTCATACCTCACTCCAAGCTCTCCTTCAGCCGTCTGCCCGGGCCATAGCCGTGGACTGCTCGGTTTCAACGCGATCTTTTCGGGGACTCCAAGATGGAGTGCAAGCCTCCTCACCTGGTTCTTGTACAGGATCCCAATGGGTAGGACATCGACGCCGCCATCACCATACTTTGTATAGTATCCTATGAGGATTTCGCTCCTGTCACCCGTGCCCAGCACGAGCTTGTTGAGCTTGTTAGCGTAGTAGTAGAGGAGGCTCATCCTAATCCTAGCTCTCAAGTTCCCTAGGGGTACCTTGTCTTCCTCGCCCCCCTTGTAGATAGGTAGCGAGGACTTGTACACCTCCACGATGGGTGTTATGTTAATGATATGGGGCTCTACTCCGGCCATCTTACTAAGGGAGACCGCGTCATCGACATCGGCTTTAGGCGTAACCTCGGAATCCGGCATGACGAGTACAGTTATCTTATCCTTACCCAAAGCACGGAGTGCTAACATGAAGGAAGTAGCAGAATCGACTCCACCGCTCAACCCGACTACATAGCCTTCCACACCAGCCTCCTCGACCTTCTCCTTGAGGTACTCACTTATCCTTGAGGCTATCTTCTCATAATCCAGTCTCAGGACGTCGTCGAGCGTTACCCTCGCCATCACTTTTCACCTTCGAGTTGCAGAGCTGTATCAAGAATAATTCTAGCAAGGATTTCTTTATCAATCCTACCAACATACTCCTTCTGTATTTCACCATTTGAACGCCACATTAAGAGCGCCTCGAGATCCTTTGAGGAGAACCCCACGTCTTTTCTACCAATCACGTTCGCTACAACGATATCGGCATGGTATTTCTCAAGCTTCTCTCGAGCGGCTAACTCGAGCTCCTCGCTACTCTCAACGGTTTCGGCTGCGAAGGCGACAAGGGTCTTGGCCCTCCCACTGATTACGCCGATAACCTTCGGCGTGGGCTCCAATTCAAGGGTTAACCCTGTTATTCCACTCTTCATTTTCTTCTCCATCGCCTTGACAGGCTTGTAATCGGCGGGGGCAGCAGCTGCCACGGCAATATCAATCTCTACCTGGCCGAGTATATCTACGGCCTCCGCCATATCCTCAGTAGTGTCAACCTCATATCGCCTCACCATGTGTGGCAGTACATGGCTTGTGCTGCCATGAACCAGGTATACATCAGCGCCACGAGCCCAAGCTTCTACGGCCACCTCAATACCCATACGTCCACTACTCGGATTGCTTATGAAACGGGCTGGGTCAATCCATTCCCTCGTTGCACCAGCAGTAACGAGGACTCGTTTGCCCTCTAGGTCCCTTCCTCTGGCAGTGAGAGCTGCCGCGGCCCGGGCCACAGTCCATACATCCGGGTACTTAGCAACGCCCTCCTCTACCTTTGGAGGTAGAATAACTACACCCTGTTCCTCTAGTTTCTCTACTATGGTCTTGTAGACGGGTGAGTTCATCATGCTCTGGTGCATAGCGGGTACAACCATTACTGGCTTCCCTTCGCCCAGCATGGATATGGCGGTTAACGCGACATTGTTATCCACTATACCGTTAGCTATCTTCGCCATAGTTGACAATGTAGCGGGGGCAACGATCATCGAGTCGCAATCTTTGGAATAGAGTATGTGTTCAACCTCCCCAGTATAGTCGACAACCGCCTCCTCACCCGTAGCCCAGTGGAATAACATTGGTGTCACAAGCTCTGAGGCTGGCCGTGTCAAGACTGGTAGAACTCTTGCTCCACGCCTCATGAGCCATCGGGCCACATCTACAGACTTATACGCAGAGACGCTGGCAGTAACCCCTAGAACAATACATCTCCCCGCAAGATAGTCATTGACGCTGGCAACAATCGCCTTCGATGGGTGATCGCCTGGTAGACGCGCAGCCATTGCTTACACTCTCCCACATCCAGTACTCCTTGATATTACCCTTAACCATAAATGAAATACCTTGGTGTCCCTGGGCTTGGAGTCGCTTGAAGCGAAACGGCACATCAACTTTAGGGTAAGGCGGGCGACGAGGGAGGACATTCCATCAGTAATGGCTGTAAACCTGAGGAGTCTACCAGAGAACTACTGGTATGGCTTCTATGAGTATATCTTAATGAACTGGCCAGAATCCTTCCTAGTAGCCGAGGTTGACGATGTTATAGTGGGCTATGCAATGTCAAGGGTCGAGGACACAGGAGATCCTCTTCTACTCGGCCTCTTCGACGAGAACATTACGCCGCTATACCGTGAGTGGCTTGAGCCGCGAAAGGCGGGTCACCTGGTCTCGATAGCTGTACTCAAGGAGTACAGGGGGAGGGGGATAGGCTCGGCCCTACTCTCAGAGACGATCGAGGTTATGAAAACTGTATACAAGGTTGAATCTCTATTCCTCGAAGTCAGGGTCTCTAATACGCCTGCCATTAACTTGTACAAGAAATTTGGGTTCAAAATTGTGAGGAGGATACCCTACTATTATAGAGATGGGGAAGACGCGTATGTGATGGTTATTAGGCTTGCTCCTAGATCACCAGGTGACTCCTAGCTTCCCCTTGTACTCCTTGTAGAGGGCTTCTACCTTCTCCACCCAAACTGGTAGCTCGTCTGGCGATTCAGGGTAGTTTAAGTACAGTTCCTTAGCCTTCTTCATATACCTTGATACCGTTACTAGTTCTTGGAGCATGCTCGGTCTTCCAAGGAGCTTTATCAGGAGCTTAACCTTGTCCAAGACGCTGAAGTCGGCCTTTAACTCTCCAGTCACGCTGGTGGCGTATGCATCCTCAGCCTTCATTATACCGTTCTTCAGTCCCCATTCGATCTCGTCGTTGCTTAACTCCTGAAGGTAGATCCTGAATATGTCAAGGCTTGCCTGCTTAGCGCCTATGCCTTTCATGTATCCTAGGTTTGCCTTCCATAGTGGGCCGTATCGTGTGAAGTCGTTGGCTTCAAACGCTTCTATGATGGCCTTAGCCGCGTGGAAAGCGGCGTTCATCGCATAACCCATTCCACCACCGTGTATTGGGTTAACCGTGAACCCATTGTCTCCTATGCCGAGGAAGTTATCCCAGACGAGCGTATTGGCTGGCCTCCTCGTGGGGACCGCTGCTCCAGCATCTGCATAGACCTCCTGCTGGCTTCCAACATCCTTCCTCTTCATGAGTATTTCATCGTAGATCTTCTTTGGATGAGGGTATCCTCTACCGCCCTGCACGCCAAGTCCTATGTTGGCCACATACTCGCTCTTGGGGAAGAGCCACCAGTATCCTCCTGGGGCTATCTCTTGGTTTACGTATATTCTAATGTAGTTGGGGTCCTCGATCTCTTCTCCCAGCTTCACTATACGCCTGTATGCTACGTTCATATCAACGGGCTTCAGTACCTCATTGACGGGCCACTCTTTGGGGAGTCGTCTCCTGAGGACCCCGCTACTACCAGTTGCATCGACCACAACCTTAGCCCTGAACTCTATTTCCTCGCCATTCGAACGTGCTTTCACCCCTACCAGCTTACCAGCTTCTAGTATTGGATGGCTCACATAGGTCTTCAAGTACAGGTCTACTCCAGATTTTTCAGCTTCACTCAGGAGCATTCTACCATACGCGTTCCTGTTAATCATGAACCCGGTACCTTTTACTCTCAGCCTAACCTCTTCGCTAGGGCTATACAGGTCGATTCCCTCTACCCTATTCGCGACAGCCTCGCCGGATGGGAGAGGCATGTTATTCTCATGGAAATGGTGTTCTCCGATAGCGTCACCACATGGTTTGCCCCAAATACCGTCAAGGTCGACGAGATCGATACCAGCAACCTTCAGGCCCGACTTCCTAAGCTGGTAGGCGAGAGAGGAGCCAGCTGGGCCGAGACCAACAATGACTACATCGTAATTAAGCTGTTTAGCCACTCGCACTCACCAGGCCACACTCTCGACCATACAAGCCCTCCCAAATAAATCTGAATCCAAACCCTGGCGGTGTCATTCACGGTTAATTGGTTTACATGTCTAAACATTATAACTCTCGGGAACCAACACTGAACATAATATGGGGTGATTAGGAAGATGAGCTGGTTTAAGAGGAGGAAGAGGGACTACTTCGACGATATCTTCGAGGACATCTTTGAGGAGTTCAACAAGATGGAGGAAATGATAAGGAGCCTGATCCGCGAGACCTTCGCAAGAGACCTTGAGAAAGTAGGGGCAGAGGGCAAGCCACTGATCTACGGCGTGAGAATAACCGTGGGTCCCGACGGGGTCCCCAGAATCGAAGAGTTCGGCAACGTCAAAATGACAAGAACAGGTAAACCAATATTGAGAGAGGAAATCGAGCCTCTAGTTGATGTAATGGAAGTAGACGATGAGGTATGGGTAATCGCAGAGCTCCCAGGCGTTGACAAGGAGAAAATAAAGGTGAGAGCCACCGAGAACAAGGTCTATATCAGGGCAGAGAATGACAGGAAGTATTACAAGGAGGTAGATCTACCAGTCGAAGTAGATCCAGACACTGCGAAGGCATCGTATAGGAATGGAGTACTAGAAATCAAACTCAAAAAGAAGAAGACCAAGAAAGAGGAAGGCAAGGAGATAAAGGTAGAGTAGCATCTAGCTCCAAGAATACATCCACTCCGGTTTCTTCTCACTACAATACTCGTCTAACGGCTCCTCCACAACACCATCGCCCATTACCTTGCTAGCCCCCTCATAATCACAGATAACAAGGGTGAACTCCTCTTTGCCATCGATAGCACGCTCTAACCATTTCTTGTTCTCCAAGCATCCAGCATCCTCTTCCCTCCCCTTGCAGGCGACCTCGAGAGCCTCCATAAACCTATGAAGAACCCCCTCAACCGTGGATATGAATCCATGGCTAGCCGGGCCCGGTATCATTTCATAGTTTCTCTCCAAAATCGATAGATAAGCGTAAGAAGACTTAACGAGTAGATACCTTAACTCCTTTTCTCCCCTTACACGAAGCACGATCTTCTTAGGTTTAGTCGTCTCGGCCAACCTAACGTCTTTGTAAACATAGCCACAATTAGCGCACTTTCCCGAGGAGAGAAGGATCCTGCCAAAGTATGGGACTTCATAGAGATGCTCCTCGAGCTCGAGGCTCTTCTTCCTACACACAGGACAGGTAACTATGCCCTTATACAATAGTATCGGTTC
>JAADGB010000032.1 GCA_013152575.1 Thermoproteota archaeon
ATTGAACCTCCTAAGCTCTCGTATGACAGGGAATAGCTCGTTGACGGTCCTTACAAGGTAGAGGACCCTTTCTGCATCGGCTAGCTTTAACCCGTAGATTATGCTCGATGTTTTACCGAAGCCTGTTGGTGCACGTATGGAGAGAATTGATTCCGTCTCTACAGTTTCCTTGACTAATAGTGCTAGCTCTTTCTGTCCCTTTCGGAACTCGTTGTAGGGGAATACTGGTTCGGCCAAAGGTCTCCTCCTCTACGGGCTTGGGGGGTCTTACAGCCGCCACATCCTCATCGCGGCATGAGGCGCTCGGAGTTCGAGGTGGTTCTCATCCCTTTCCCCAACTAGTCAACTCCTAGGACTGTTACTATTATTTTCCTAGTCCTCGGTCCATCCATCTCTACCAGCAGTATTCTCTGCCAGGTTCCCAGCATGAGCCTTCCCCCTTCTACTGGTACTGATACGCTGTGACCATAGGTACTCTGTCCAAGGTGTGCGTGGGCATTGTTATCTATCCTATTATGCATCCAGCTGTAACCGGGCTTGGTGAGTTCTCTGATATACGTGATTAGGTCTCTGATTAACCCTGGCTCCGCTTCATTTATGGTTATGGCTGCTGTAGTGTGTGGAATATAGGCGTGGAGCATGCCTTTCGAAATACCCGATGTCACAACGATACGCTCTATTTGCCCTGTGACGTCTACAACGTCGAATCTCTCCCTTGTCGAAACACTGATTGTTTCCCTATACAATCTACACGTCATGTTCATGACACCCATGCTATAATTATTATCGATGGTTCATATAGTGTTGCAAGGGTATCTAGGGTGAGACCGTACACAAGGATCTTCTCAACAATGACCATAGATGGTAGGATAGCTTCGAGGACAGGATATAGTAGGTTATCATGTGATGAGGACTTCGACTTACAACACGAGCTAAGAGCGTGGAGTGATATCGTGATTGTAGGCAGCAATACGGTACTGGTTGATGACCCCAAGCTAACTGTTAGGAGAGTGCCCGGCAAGTCTCCGCTCCGGGGGGTAGTAGATTCGCGTCTAAGGGTCCCTCCTTCGGCTAGACTCTTCTCGATGCCCGGCGGGGTGCTTATTACAACCGAAGATCATGACGATGCTAGGCTCGAACCCTATATTAAAGCAGGTGTGACTGTGCTTCGAGCTGGTAAGGGAGTAGTAGACCTCGTCAAGGCATGGAAATTATTGTATGAGGAACTGGGTGTTTCAAAAGTTATGGTTGAGGGTGGTGGCCGCCTAAACTATGCTCTGCTTGATAAGGGGCTTGTTGATGAGGTATGGGTGACTGTATCACCATACGTGTTCGGTGCAGGAGTGTCGGTGTTTGATGGTGAGGGGTTTGATGGACTAGAGCGTAAGGCTTCATTTAGATTAAAGGATTTAAAAGTTTTATGTGGTGGCTGGGTGAACCTACGCTACGAGGTTTTAACCCCCCGCCTACCATTAGATATTTAATTTAAAAGATTATGCCTTTATAGGCCTCCTTGTATATTGGATGGTTCTTCATCAGTTTGATGTACTTGCTTCTATCATACTTCTCTCCTGGGTTGAAGGTCTTCACGTCGAGCTCCTTCTTGTAGGCCTCTAGATCAGTCGAGTATTGCTTCAATACGTAGTCTCTGTAGATGCTTTCAAGCACGTTGTAGGCACAGAATGGTATGATCCTACCGTCTGGCGCGGTGTAGTGGATGTTACACCTCCTTACCCTCGTTACATCATAGTTGTATAGGTCCATGAAGGGCATCATGCCGCGGAACATCATGTGGTAGTGAAGCTGTCCTAGAGCATCATAGTTCCTCTTGATGAACACGTTCCACAGTAGCTTTGTGAAGCTCAGGCCCTCTGGCATCTTCTTACTATCAACGAACCTCCTCAGGTCTATAGCGCTCTTCAGCATCAACATTCTCCTGCTCTTGCCAGCCATCAGGTATAGCCTCTTTTCTTCTAGCCACTCGACGAATGCATCGACGTCGAAGAACTCGCTTATCGGCACTATCCTCTTTGGTACTCCATCCGCACCTCTCTCAACGAAGATGTAGGTGCCTGCTCCGCACATTGGATGGTTCGACATACAGAACTGTGGTATCTCTGTCCATGCCTCAATGAATTTCGCGAATTTTGCAGCTACTGGTATCGGATACCATGCCTCAGGCGGGATCTGGTAGTCTGTCTGTTCTGCTATCTTGTTGATGGCATCTGCGATCGTTATCCTCATCCTCTCTCTTTCCTTCTTCTTTAATTGTCCGCTCAGGCTGACGGGCTGGAAGTTTACACTCCTGACGATATCGATGTGTTTGGCACCGAACTTGATTATGTCTCCTAGCTCGTGGTCATTCATTCCCTTGATAACTGTAGGTACAAGGACTACGCTAGTCATACCAGCCTTCCTGAATACTTCGAAGGTGAAGGGTACTTCCCAGTGGTTCTTCCAGTTGACCTTAGGAGTTACTCCGTCGAAGCTCATGTAGACGGTATTAACGCCCGCCTCTCTAAGCATCTTCGTGTACTTTATAGCGTATTCCTGGTCGTCGAAGTATGTTTTAGCGAACCATATTCCATTAGTGTTCAACTGGATGTGCCTTACTCCCTCTTCTTTTAACATGCGTACAATATCTACTAGGTCTGACCTCATCATGGGCTCTCCGCCGGTGATCTGTATTGCTAGTGTGACATTCTGCTTCTTCAACTGCCTTATCTGGAACCTGAGCTGTTCAAGCGTTGGCTCGTATACGTATCCCGCCTTTTCAGCATAGAAGAAGCAGTAGAAGCACGAGAGGTCACACCTGTTTGTCACGACCAGGTTCGCTAGGGCAGTATGGTTTTCATGCATTGCACAGAGGCCACAGTTGTAGGGGCATGGAGCGTTGAGGCCTACGTAGGCTTTCACATCGCCTACTCCCTTACCCGTCTCCTCGTATTTCATCATTCTGTAGTAGAGTTTGGCGTCGCCATAGTAGAGTTCTTCGAACTCGCCATGCTCTGGACAGACCTTTCTGATGTAGATTCTACCGTCACGCTCTACAATTCTACCCGGAAGAAGCCTCATACAATAGGGGCATAGGGTTGAGGTCACCCTAACATGTTTTTCTCCAGGCTTTAGCTCGGGAAGCCGGCCCCCGATTGGTATCCTTTTGCCGGCTATCTCGACATAGGTCGATCCGTTAATTTTTAGCAGTCTTCCGGGGGGTGGAAGCGTTTTTGTTTCAATGATTTTTCTTGGTAATGTTGAAGGCTTAATCGCCATTTTGTTACCCCCTCTCGGTTAAACAATATCCTTGGACCATATATAACCCTTGACACGTGTTTGATGTTGAGAACGTGTTTGGGAATATAGTATTGGCACACGTCAATGTTATTCAGATTTAACCTGGCATGCCTAGTTTGGTTGATGGGTGGAATGGTTGAGTGACGTCAAAGAGTTAGCGAGAAAGCTCGCGGAGGAGCTTACTAAAAGGGCAGAGTTTGTAGAAAAACTGGCCAGGGACCCCGTACCTGAGATTACTAGAAAAGACTTCGATACTATCACGAAGGAGAACAAGGTCGTAGTGCTGTATTTCACAGCTGACTGGTGCGGACCCTGTATATCATTCCTAGAGACGTTTAGGGATGTTGCACTAACACTGGCTAGGCCAGGAGTAGTTTTTGCACGCGTTGATGTTGATAGGTCATATTCACTCGCAGATAGATTCAGTATACAGCACATACCCACCATTGCAATATTCAGGGATGGTAAGCTGGTAGAGACGATCTTAGGGCAGACGTCGCGGGACGAGCTCATCAAGATAATAAAGTCGCATATGAAGGCAGAGGGCATCGCCGTATAACACAACGTGAGCCTGGGAGGGCGTATGTATCTTGAACCTCTCGAGAAGAATAGTCTTGCTCGCCCTACTCATAATGCTTGCCCTCCTGGGCCTAGAGGGCTTCAGCCTGGTCTCCACTTCTCACTTTGAGAGGGGAGAGGAGGAATTCGTAGTTGTTGGCTTGATAGCATACTTAATCATAATATCAGGCCCCCTAGCCCACTACACAGGTCTACCCGTCGCAGCGATCGAGTTATCGATGGGCGTGCTCGCTTCATACTACCTGGTCCCGAGGACCAGGGCTCTAGACCTTCTAGCCGGGATCGGGGCCAACATGGTATTGTTTATGGCCGGGGCCGAGATCGACGTAGTTCTTCTCAGGAAGAGGTTGAGGAGTGCAGTTAGTCTAGGTGCGCTGTCGATTATCGGCCCAATTATTATAGCATTAGGCATATCACTCTACTATACTCCCGACTTGCTGGTATTGACTCTCGCTGCTCTAGTAGCGACAAGCGCTGCACTAACTTATGCGATTCTACAAGCAAATGGACTGGTCAGAACGAGGACTGGCCAGACTGTTCTAGCAGCTGCAATGTTCACAGACATAATAGGTATAATATTATTGAACATCGCTACCAGCGGTGCAAACCCCCTCCTCCTACTCTATGGAGCGATAATAATCATCGCCATATTGATTCAACCATTACTATCCAGGATCGAAGGGTTACAGTTCGAGACCGAGATTAGGCTTGTGACGATGGCATTGATAGTGCTGGGTGCGGCCACAGAGTTCCTTGGGATTCACTCTGTATTGACGAGCTTCATACTGGGAATCATAGTCTCAGAGACGCTTAGGGAGAGGAGGCTTTTGAGGGAGAAGCTGGAGGGAATGGCCTTTGGCTTCTTTGCTCCCTTCTTCTTCGTCACCAGCGGGTTGATGATAGACCCTTCGCTGCTTGTTGAAGAGTTAATCCTGGTGTTAGCGGTTGGTGTAGGGGTGTTTATGTTCAAGTTTATCCCATCCTACATGTACTTGAAGAGGAGGATTAAGTCTAGGAGAGCAGCCGCACTGTATGCTTCCAGTCTATCACCTCTCCTAACGGTTACCCTCATTGCGGCCCAGATAGGACTTGATTCGGGGATATTCGATGCAACAATGTATGTTGTAATAGCAGGCAGCGCGCTAGCAACCTCGATATTATCGAGTGCTGTATCACTAATAATGAGGGTGAGGTCACAATACCTCGACAGACACTTCTTCTAGTTGTTGAATCACATAGTTCCTGATATCATCTACGCTCGGCAACTCGCGTATTATCTCTCCATTCTCCATGTACTTGATAGTCAATTGCTCTGGCTTCGACGGACAATCGGGTTCCTCATCCCATAAGGTTACTATTCGTTTTCCATTACACTTGTAGAGCTTCTTAGCACCAGGGAGTTTGCCCCGCTTGGATATCTTAATCCATCCATCGCCGCGGTTTATCTCTACTATATCCATGCTGAGGTCAACATTGGGGGCTGAGGCGATGCTAGTCCCTACACCGAATCCGTCCACGACGTCGCGGAGCTCAACTATCTGTTTCTCCCCGATACCACCGCTCACGAAGATCTTCACGTTTGGATAGCCTTTCAGGTTGAGGAGCCATCTTATTTCCTCAACAATCTCCTTCATCTTGCCTCTCCTGCTGCTTGGAGTGTCTAGTCTCACTCCCCAGAGCCTGTTACCTAGTGTCTGTAGAGCCATCTCGACCTCTACGCGTTCATCGTTAAAGGTATCTACTAGAGCAATTACTGGCGTCTCCTTTTCGAATAGATCTGCGAACCATTTCCACGCCTTAGTTTGGTCGCCAAATGCTATGATTAGTGCATGCGGCATTGTACCCTTTGGTGTGACCCCGAAGTATTTCTCTGCGAGTACACCGCTTACCCCGTCTGCTCCACCGATGTAAGCAGCTCTATCTGCTGCGGGATACACTGCGGGGTGTAGTGCTCTTAGTCCAAAGAACAATATTGTTTTACCGTTGGCAAGCTTCTTCATCCTAGCTGCTGCTGTCGCTATGGTAGATGAGAATCTTAGGGCTCCCAGTATGGCTGTTTCTAGCTCGGCGAAGTCCTCGTAGGTTCCCTCGATTATCATTAATGGTTCCTTCCTGTAGAATATGGTTCCCTCCGGTATACTGTAGACGTTGACTTTCCTGCCTTCAAGCATGGCGAGGACTTCTTCTAGCCCAGCGAAGACAGCCCACTCGTATCCCTTGGGCATTGAATAGGCGTGGATCTCCATTCGAACCTTTAAGTCGCTAAGGCCAGCTTCTCTTAGAATCTTTTTAGTCCTCTTGAAGTAGATGTCTGTTGCCTCGCCTGCTTTGATTTCGTCCTTGCTTGCTGAGTATATTCG
>JAADGB010000033.1 GCA_013152575.1 Thermoproteota archaeon
TTAGATTCAATTAATAGGTAAGCCCTGGGAGGTGCCTAAATCATGTCAAATAACACATTAAACGGTACCGAATTGTTTGCCAACGCACCTCTACCGGTAAGACTCGTTTCGAGGGCAATAATGGGTAACGATCCCGCACATGGATGGCCCCATATCCTACGTGTCTTCAGGTACTCTCGGATAATTGCAAATATGGTGGAGGAAAGAGTGGATTGGCTTACACTTGAAACTGCTATCCTACTCCACGACGTTGGCCGGTTCCTCAAGGGAGAAGAGCATCATGCATCAAAAAGCGCTGAATTCGCCAGGGAATTACTTCCCCAAATAGGATACAGGGGTGATGTGGAGGCGGTTGTCCACGCTATAATGGCACATAGTTTTTCCTTGGGCGTCAAGGCAGAAACGCTGGAGGCTATGATTCTATCTGATGCAGATAAACTTGACGCCCTAGGAGCGATAGGAATAGCCCGCGTGTTCCATACAGGATGCCAATTCAGTAGGTCGTTTGAGGAGAGCCTCGAGCACTTTGTTGAAAAGATCATCAAGCTCCCGGATTTAATGTACTTGGATGTGTCGAGGAGGCTCGCCGAGGAGAAAGTGAAGATTGTTAAGAACTATATTAACGAGTTGAGAGAGGAGCTAGCTACTCATGGTTGAGTCCTCTAAGGACTGTTTCTATTGAGAGGCCCAGCCTCTCTAATACTCCGGAGAAGTGGAGTATGCCTTCTACTAGTAGCTCGCGTGCTTCGTCTTTACTTAGCCCTCGTGTTCCTAGATAGAATAATTCGTCCTCTGAGAGGCTAGATACGCTGGCACTATGGAAGGCTTCCTCAACATTACCTGTATGTATTTCGAGCATTGGACTCGCATTTCCTTTCGCCTGCTCGCCGAAAGCTGATACATGTACTTCTACGTGTGAAGAAGACCATTCCGCGCTTTTCTCAACAATTGCGATACCTCTTATTGTTAATATCCCGTCTTCTAGCACGACTCCTCGCCCATTGATGTAGGATTTAGACCTTTCACCTCTGTGCCTCACGTTTAGGAGAACGTCTCCCCACTTGTTTCTCCCTGCTAGGGATGAAGAGTTCACCTCTATCTCGGAATACTCGCCATTGAGATATACGTCCTCGTTTATCCTAGTTGCGGGACCAGAGGAGTAGAAGGTGTTGAGCTCTAGTCTCGACCTAGCTGAGAGCCTGTAGACTCTCCTAGAGTACACTGCCGCCTCCTCGTGCAATGATATCGAGTAGAATTTGAGCCTGCTATCACTATCCATATCGACGGCGATAGTGAGTGTTTTGATAGAACTATCTCCTACCCCGCCTAGGTCCACTAGGATTACTTCAGCGCTCGCGAAAGGCTCCAATTCAATGTGGATATGGTGGCCTGTATATCCGTCTCCGCCTAAGCTAACCAAGACTAGTCCATTTAGGCTCGCCTC
The DNA here is from genome assembly GCA_013152575.1 of Thermoproteota archaeon. Classification (GTDB taxonomy): domain Archaea; phylum Thermoproteota; class Thermoprotei_A; order Sulfolobales; family Acidilobaceae; genus Thermodiscus. The sequence goes on from JAADGB010000033.1 coordinate 1,445, forward strand.
TCTTGGAATCCTTATGGTGACCGCTCTTGTTAGTCTCGCGGCATTATAGTACTCCATCTTACCGGTAACCTTAATGTCTTTGAGAACATCGTAGTTACCATCGTGTACTTCAATATAGTCACGGGGGACCCCTCTAACCAAGACTTCATCCGAGAGAACTACAACCTTGTCTGTCAACTCCTCGATCCAATCTGGCAACTCCATGTATACTCTCGAATCTTGCGCGACGAGCCTCTTTTGGAACTCCTTCCAGTTCGTATAATATTTCATTGTGGGAGAGTCTGCTATCTCTTGGAAAACCTCTTTCTCTGCTATCTCCATGTACTTTTCTTTCAATGCCATCGCTCATACACCTAACCCACTGATCCTAGCTCCTTGAACTCTAACTGGATCACTCTGTTGAGCACATTGAGGTATTCGAAGGGAAGTTCCACTAAGATATCACTCAGGAAGCCGAGTACAATCAGGCTCTTCGCCTCGTCCTCGCCGAGCCCCCTCGACTGTAAGTAGAAGAGCTGTGGTTCACTGAGCCTTCCCGTAGTAGCCTCATGTGTCACCTGGGCGGTCGGCTCATCTACCTGGTTGTGTGGATATGTGTGTGCCTTGCTCTTGTCATCGAATATTAGAGAGTCACATTCAACGTCTGCTTGTGAATACTTGGCTCCCCTGATTATCTTTATCAGTCCCCTGTAGATGTTGACGCCTCCTCCAGCGCTTATCGTCTTGTTGACTATACGGCTCCTCGTTCTCGGGGCTAGATGGATCATCTTACTTCCAGTATCCTTGATGACGGGTCCCTTAGACAAGCTGACAACCATGCTTCTCGAAACAGCACCTTCTCCCTTGAGTATGGTGCTTGGATAAGTCACCGTTATCTTACTTCCAATGCTGCCCTCAAACCAGTCTACCCTCGCCCCGGATTCTGCTATTGCCCTCTTATTGTTGTAGTTGATGACGTTCCTACTCCAGTTCTGGACAGTGGTGAACTTTATCACCGCGTTCTTATGCGCGTACAGCTCGACCATTCCATCATGGAAGCTATAACCGGCGAATCTTGGGGCACTGCATCCCTCGATGAAGTTCACATAGCTTCCCTCGTCTGCTATAATTAGTGTATGCTCGAATTGGCCCTCGTAGGCTTTCCCTATAAGGAAGAAGCCCTCTATTGGCTCCGGGATCTTTACACCCTTAGGTACGTACATGAATACTCCTCCACTCCATAAGGCGCCGTGGAGGGCTGCGAATTTGTGGTCGCTTGGCGGGAAGATCCTCATAAAGTATTCTTTTAGGATGGGGAGGTCTTTCTGGACGGCCTCATCCATCGACATTATGACTATTCCCTTCTCCTTCAATGCATCCTTTACTCTTCCATAAACGGTCTCGCTGTCCATAACCGCGTATAACCCGGCTAGGAATCGTGCCTCTGCCTCAGGAATCCCTAGTTTCTCGTAGTATTCTCTTATCTCCTTGGGTAGGTCGTCCCAGTTCTTTGCAATCGTGGCTTCTGGCTTCACATAATACGCTAGCTCCTCTAAATCTATCTCCTCGATACCGGGAACCCATTTCGGCATCGGGAGTTTCTCGAAGAGCTCTAGGCTTCGCAGGCGTAGCCTCCTCATCCAGTCCGGCTCCTTCTTAATCCTGCTTATCTCCTCGACAACATCCCTCGTTATCTTACCGCGTAGCTCTACCTCTATCTTGTAGGGTTTACTGGTTAATCCGAGCATGTCGACTGCGTCCATACCCTTTAACAATTCTTCCCTGAGCTTTATTGCACCCTTGTTCATCCTCGGAACCCCCTATTGCTGGCGTACCACCTGGTAGCCCTTCTCTTCGATCATATGGGCCAGCTCCGGTCCGCCGGTTGCAGCCACCTTCCCATCGACGAGGACTGTTACCTTGTCGGGTTCTACGAAGTTGAAGAGCCTGGCATAGTGTGTTATGAGGAGTATCGCTTTTCCTTTAGCCTTTAACTCTTTGATTATCTCTGCTATTTTCCTTACACCGTCAACGTCGAGTCCGCTGTCGGGCTCGTCTAATATGATGACTTTAGGATCAAGTAGGAGTGCTTGGAGCATCTCTGACCGCTTCTTCTCTCCTCCGCTGAATCCAACGTTGAGTTCACGTGATAGTACGCTTCTATTCAAACCAACCTCGTTGAGCAGGTTGTAAATCTCCCTTAGCTTCTTTGGGTCTTTTAGTGTTGTTAGGTCTGGTGCACCCATTCGTTTATTGATTACGGCTATTAGGAACGTGGAGAATCTCACTCCGGGGATACTTGGGGGCTCTTGGAATCCCAAGAATAATCCTCGAAGTGCTCTCTCGTCTGCTGGCAGGTCCTTTATGCTTACCCCATCGAAGAGTATATCTCCCTCTACTATCTCGTAGCCTTCTCTACCCATTATTGTGTAGGCTAGGGTTGATTTTCCGCTCCCGTTGGGACCCATGACAGCGTGTATTTCGCCGTAGTTGAGTTCAAGGTCTACTCCTTTTAGGATCTCTTTTCCGCCGACTCTTACCTTTAGGTTTTGCACCTTTAGCGCTGTCTGCACGTCCCTTGTCACCCTTTAACACCGTTAAACATATTCGTTACCTACGACTTATAAGCTCTCCACAGTATCTAGATCCAGGACACCAAATATAAGACAATAAAATACACCACTCAACAAGGGAAGGTGTCAGCCGTTGGATAAAGATGCTTTAAGAGATAAGATCATATCATGGCTCATAGACGAAGACCATGAGGTAAAAAGCGAGCCAATACCGCCCGGCGCGCCATTAGAATGGGTTCTAAGCGTTACAGCGAAAGTTCCGCCAGTTATTGCGAAAATCATTGTACAGCAGCCATCAACGAAGAAAGACAGGATAATAATGACGCTCGGCGTCATGGTGAGCGCAGAGCACCGCAATAAACTAAACAGTCTAAAACCAGCAGATAGAATAGGCGTTTTCTCAGAAATAATAAGAACAATATACTCGATATGTCCGGATTGCGTGGTAGTCATTCAACCTTCGCCAGTAGATGCCCAGAACATCATAGTGACAAAGATACTATATCACGAGGAGCTCAACAGAGTCGTAGTAGCGAGTAACATTAGGAAACTGGTAAATATCCTATCCATAATTTCAACAATACTCAACGCGAACCTTGGTATAACTCCGAAGCCTCAGAAGCGAGACGAAGGATTCCCGACTAGCTTCATGTAGGTGTAGGGGCTTGCCAGACTCAATTACAGTAAAGGGAGCACGTATTATATTACACTATCCAACAATATTGGCAAAATCAAAGAACTTCGCGATAACAATGGTATCGAAAAACATCGAGGAGGCTATCCCTAGTAGCGTCAAGGAGCTTGTGGCGAAGGCGTTAGAAGAAGGCCACCTACCATCAGGGGACAATGTTGAAGACACCATCATGGCTAGGACCATACTCTACGGGGGTATACTCCTCTTCTACACGTCTAACAACGATGCGATTCCACTATCACGGCTAGTATTGTCCAGAGGGGGCTACAAGATCATAGCCCCATGCAGTGAGCCAATAGAAATCAGGGATGAGGATCTCCTCAGCATGTGGAAAGCCCTATACGAAAACAGGCCTCATGAGGCGTTAACGTATATCAAGGGATGCACATTCTCTCCATCATTCAAAATAGCATATGATCCAAAAGAGGAGATTTTGCCTGTAGGATATGAGACCATAATCTAGACCCCAATCATCCTAAGTCAACTTCGAACACGTAATCCTCGATACAAATATAGAATACCGCCTCGAACCATTAGTGAACACGGTGCACAATATGGGCAAGAAGATCCCGCTCTATGACTTGCATTCTGAACTCGGCGCAACATTCGGAGAATTTGCAGGGTGGACGGTTCCCTTATACTACACGTCGGCAATAGAGGAGCATGTAACTGTTCGAACCAACGTAGGACTCTTCGACATCAGCCATATGGGCAGGTTAATGATCCGGGGACCCGACTCCCTCGAACTTCTCGAGAGATTGTTCACAAAGAGGCTGGAGAAGACAAAGATTGGATTCATGAGCGGTCCAACCCTAGCACTAAACGAGTACGCCCGTGTGAAGGACGATGAAATGTTCTATAGGATCAGCGATACCGAGTGGCTAGTTGTACCTAATGCTGCTGTTGCAGATCACATGAAGGAATACATGACTGCAAAGGCGCGTGAATACGGGCTTAACGTTGAAGTTATCGATTTGAGAAACGAGTACAGTCTTCTCGCACTTCAAGGTCCAAAAGCTGTGGAAGCCCTCGAACGTGTAGGCGGAGGAGATCTCATTCAACTGAAAGCCCTAGAGTTCTTGATGAATGTAAAGGTTGGTCCAGCAAACGTATACGTTGCTAGTCGAAGCGGGTGGACCGGAGAAGATGGATTTGAGTTCTGGATAAAGCATAGCGAGGCAGTGAAACTGGTCAAGGAACTGATTGATGCTGGTGTAAGACCGGTTGGTATAGCGTCTCGAGACTCGC
>JAADGB010000034.1:0-5920 GCA_013152575.1 Thermoproteota archaeon
TGAACGGGTAGAAGAATTCTCTAGAAGGACGCCTTAGATATAGTCTAGACGCTAGAACGAAAGTCGAGAGTGATTTTAAGGAGACTGCGGCCGCAGCGTTTCTCTCCGGGTCTACTGGGTCCACCACAATCATGGGGCTATCCCTATACTTCTTCTCCAAGAATTCCCTGTCCCCTATTCCTTCGATATCGATGTATACGGGAGGCCTCCACCTACTGGCTTCCCGGATTAACTTCTCAAATGAACCATAATGTACTATCAACAGTTCTGTTAAGTAGCCGCTAAATCCTCTCACTCGTGTTTCAGCTCCATAAACACCTATTCCTTTAAAGAAGGCCTTAAGCAGTCTCACGTCATCTCTCATGCATGCGTCGAGCTTGGACATAACGTATTCTGTATGAAAAGGAGTCCTTTCTACACCCAATCCCTTCCTTCGAGGTGAGTCGAGCTTGAGTGCTGGTACGACATCCGCTTCCATGCCGAGTAAGGTGACAGTAACGTAGGGGTGCTGAGCATACTTGATCACGGTCGGGAAATGCCTGGCGAGGCAACTTCTCAGGAATTCTTCAGAGTATTGAAGTATCCATGAGTCGTCCACGTCCTCGAATAGTACGAAAACGTCTAGCTCCCATTTATCCCTTGTGTAGGTATCTTTAGCGAAACTCCCAACCGGTTTAACTTCCGCCTTTAACTTGTTTCTCTTGAGGCAGTCTACAAGTACACTATGGAGTTTCTTGTATAGCATGCGTAGCAGGTATTCTTGTAGCTTTCCTGGTCTTACTGCTTTGAGTACTTCTTCCTCGATCTTTGACCTGGGAGGACAGTTCAATGGAGCTTGACCTCCCATAGGGTCTCGTAAATTGGACCCGAGCGAGTGAGCGTACTCTTCTTTAATCGTATCGAGTCTACTACTATCTCGCCTATATCATAGTCAGAGTAGTCAACTAGTATTTTTGTGAGACTGGGAAGATTTCGTGACCCCTTAATCCTCGCCAGTGTGATGTGAGGGACGAACTTGGGCTTGTCCGGTGGGAATCCAAGTTTACGCAGCCTATCCTCGATGGCGTTTCGTATTTTTACTAGGCGTTCTGCGCCATCGCTTACACCTACCCATACCACTCGTGGTCTCGCTAGTGATGGGAACGCTCCGAGACCGTGTAATCTGATTTTGAACTTCTCTTCTTGTATCGGTTTAAGAACCTCTTCTATTATCTCGTTCACTTTAGCTCTTGGGATTTCGCCGATGAATCTGAGTGTTAAATGAATGTTCTGAGTCTCTACTGGTTTCATTGGCACCCTTGTTGATACTAGTGCGTCTTTGATCCTCTCAAGCACTGATAGGACAAGGGGGTCCTCTATATCGACGGCTATGAACACCCTTAGACGCTCGTTGTACACTGATATCTACACCTAGTAGGATGTCAACGTTGCTAAGCCTTAATTCTTTCAGCCCGCTAAAAACATCCAGGGCATAGATATGGATTTGACGATAGCAGTTACTGGAATGCCCGGCAGCGGGAAAAGTATCGTGGCTCAAACAATTGCACGTGTGTTGAAGGCGCCTATCTATAGTATGGGTGACGTGGTTAGACGCGAGGTTGTAAAACGAGGATTAGAATTAACTGTTAGCAATGTGGAAAAGGTCGCCACCCTTCTCCGCCAAGAGCTAGGTAAGGCTGCAGTGGCAATACTGCTCTTCGAGGAGATAAAGAACATAGAGGGACCCGTTGTAATCGATGGCTTAAGAAGCCTTGATGAGGCAAGAGTCCTCGCGAAAAGAGGGAATCTATGCATAGTAGCTGTACACGCCAGTCCATCTACAAGATACAAGAGGCTGATGGCAAGACGGAGGAAAGACGACATTAAGGGCTGGGAGGACCTTGTCCTCAGAGACACTAAGAATCTTGAGTTCGGGATAGGCGCGGCTATAGCAATGGCAGACTATATGATCGTTAACGAGGGCACACTAGATGAGGCGGAGAAAACGGCGATACGTGTAGCGGAGAGGATTAGGGATGACAGGGGCAAAAGTTGTAGTGGTGGCGGAGGTCCGTCCCACTGAGAGCATCGAGAAAGTTAGATCCGCCATCCTAAACATAATAGATCCAGACGTAATCGACGTTGAAGGAGACGATTTCAAGCGCATAGTAGCGATCTCTAACGATATCAGAAGCCTGGAGAGGCTGAGGAGACTTCTAAGAGTGGAGAGAATCCTCGACGCGGCTAGGGGAGCGATGAAGAAGGGACTCTCTAGTGGAAGGCTCGAATTCTACCTCCACAAGCAAGCACTATATGCGGGGAGGCTGAGTTTCGTCTCAGGCGACTTCGAATCCCCGCTAGGAGCAATACATGTCGTGATCGAGCATCCAGAACCAAAGAAGGTACTAGATTGGCTTGCACCTCCAACGAGCAGAGGAAGACCGATCTTCGAACTCGATACACCACCTTAGAAGCTAACCCGGATATTCAGGAGATCCCATGCCAGCATAGTTCTCGGAAAGATTCTCTTAGCCTCTCTATACAATTTCCATGCCTCATACCCCCTATATCGGGGGCTGACATGGAACAATAGGAGATTCTCCACCATAGCCTCCTGAGCAACTAGGGCGGCGTGCTCAGCTGTTGAATGTCCCCTGGTTATAGCCTCGCCTTCTAGCTCCGAGGAGTAGGTTGAATCGTGTATAAGCAGTGTGGACCGCTTTGCGAGGTCTATTATGGATGCACAAGGCGCGGTGTCGCCCGTATACGTTATGCTTACAGTTTTTCCAGGAGTGCTGATGCTATCTAGACTTACAATCTTGTCATTAATGGTTATTGTCCCTTTTTCAAAGAGCTCGGACAACCAGGGACCCGGGCGTACACCGATTTCCTCCAGTTTCTCCATGTTGATCCTAGGTCTTAGAATCCATTCCAGCCTGTAGGCGAGGGACCCCTGTGTATGGCAGGCTGGAGCCCATGTAACTACCAGCTTATCGCCTCCTGCCTCATTAACGATTAGGGACCCCTCATTCTCCAAAACAAGGTAGTTGATTTCGAAGCCCAATCTCTTACCAGTAGCTTCCAGAGTCTCCTTTGAGAATTCAACCACGCTTGGGGGACCCCCAATTGTAAGTGGGGATTCTCTCCTCGTTACTGCCATCGATTGAAGAAGACCTGCTAATCCATTGATATGATCGCCGTGTTCGTGTGTGATGAGGATCAAATCAATGTCATGCACGCTTTTCGGAGCCTTGTGCATGTTAATTTGTACACCCTCACCAGCGTCTAGTAGTATAGTATATCCTCTCCAATCGTATACTAGAAATGATGATGTTAACCGCTCGTTCGTTGGTATAACCCCGCCACTCCCTAGCACTGTTAGGCCAACATGTGGCACGCCTATTTCACCTTACGGGCAACTACAACCTCCCTGACTAGAGTGGAGTGTACATGCATATGGAATCTGCTTCTGACCTCAAGGCCTAGATTAACCGCTAGCTTCCATGGCTCTTCGCGCTCGGGTCCCGCGTACACGATGTAGCCTCCGGGCTTCACCACTCTAACTGCTTCATTGAGGAAGCCTTCTACGAGCATCTTATAGGAGCGTTTAGCGGTGGTTGTTGACCTGCCGTATGGCGGGTCGGTAGCTATTGAATCCACACTATTATCTTCCAGGGGCATCTTGGTTGAATCATGCTGGAAAACAATGCTCCTATCATACACTCCATAATGGCTGAGGTTCATTCTTGCTCCTCTCACCATATCATCAGTTATATCGCCGCACAAGCACAACTTAGCCCCTATCAAGCATGCTTCAAGGACGAACCCTCCAGTCCCACAGAAGGGATCCAAGTAGACGCCATCTACTGGCAGACGGGATAGGTTAACGAAGACCCTGGAAAGCTGTGGGCTAAGGGGGCCTGGTTTGAAGAAGGGCCTCTTCCCGGGTTTCCTAAGGTTAAAGCTACGTGTATCTTGTACCGATATGACTTCTCCAAGAACAAAGACGCCTTCAGTTAAGAAGAGCCGCAGGAGCAAGTTACCAGAACCCGCTCCATAACTCTTCGCGAGACTCTTGAGCACGCTCGTATCTATATGGCAAGCGTAGCCCTTATACTTCTTTATAATGAGCTTCTCGTATTGCTTCAATCTATCTCCGAGGCTCTTTATCGCGGACTCTATCGCAGTTTCATCTGCGGATCCTACTTCGAAAACTCTACCAACTTCCTTAATCCATCCCGATACGTTGGGTAGACTTCCTGGATCGCTCTTAGAGGAGAATAATGCTATGCCCTCGAATGAGTAGACTACCCTGCCATTGAATCTAGTCTCTAGAAGTGCCTCTAGTTCTGCTAAAGGCATTACAGGATGCTCGCCGCTCAGTATCGCGTAGTAGAGGGATTCTTGCTCAACCAACATTTACACCGAGAGCGCCCCAGCTATTAGGGGTCCTATATCGATGTATTCTAGTATTGGCGAGTTCTTCTTGATCACCGTATTAGCAGAGTAAATGCGTGTTATGCCTGAATTCTCCAGTTTCTCTAAAGCATTACCAACGAGTAGCGCATGGGCTACCAAGGCATATACTCTTTCAGCCCCTTGAGCAACCAGTAATTTGGCTGCCTTAGCGATTGTTCCTCCAGTGCTGATAATGTCATCAACCAAGATCACGGTCCTACCCTTGGCAGGTATCTCTTTCGGCTCCATAACAATATCTCCAGTAACTCTATCCCTATGTTTAACCAGATAGTCGTATTCTGCTCCTAACGCTGCAGCGAGTTTCTTAGCCCTATGAAGGGCTCCGCGATCAGGAGCTAATACGAGGATGTCTCCCTTGATATCGAGTTTTCCAGCCATGTACTCATAAGGGGATAGATTAACTGTTCTCCCATCGAACCATTCCAAGCTCCCAGGCTTATGTATTTCGACTGTGATGAGCTCATCGTATCCAGCGCTCTTCAGCGCCTTGAGAACTACTCTTATACTGATCGGTTCACCTTCAAGGAATCTCTTATCTTGCCTGGAATAAGCGATATAGGGTGCTATCAGGCCTACACTAGAAGCTCCCGCGCCTAGAGCAGCGTCGGCCAGTAGCAATGCTTGAACCAGGGAGTCATTTTGTGGAGGACTAATTGATTGAACGATATACACTTTTTCATTATTTAATCGCTCGGTTATTCTCACATAGTGTTCTCCATCGGGGAATATCTTTGTCTTCGCAGACACAAGCCGGGCATTAATGCTTTCGGCAATGCTGGCTGCTAATTCTTGGCTAGGGGTGCTCGGCCCGGCAATGAGAATGACCATTATCACACACCGGGGATAAAGTTGTATACAGGAAAATTAACTCTGACATCAATTGCAGACCCTGGGGTTACACTAATTGCCGTCCATGCGAGAAAGCCGCGAGAAATACATGGTTGCAATGATAGGTATTGGGTCCATGGAGTCAATACCGGTATACCACTACAACCCGGGTGGAACAGTCGTTAGAGCTGCATTCTCAAGCATTGAAACACCAGTCTACAAATGCGATGTATTTCCGATATGCGTATTCGGTGAAGGGAGCAGAGTACTATCATTTCAAGAAGTTGACGAGAGTTTTATCCTCGGGAGACTACGTGCCTGGTCAGCCACATCTGTTTTCATCGATGGTTTAGAACCACTCAATTCATTAAGTCGAGAAGCAATCGAAGCCCTGAAATTGAAGGCGAAATCACATCATTATACGGTTGGAGCTAGGACTCTAGGTCTTGCAGATATAGAGAAGATAAAGCTACTTGACTACCTAGTTATCGACTATATGAGAGATTATTCGCTGGAACCATCGCTCCCTGGTAGTGCGATAAAGCTGCTCTATGACGTGTTAGACCTCGATGTATGGGTTGAGGTTTCAGCATATCTAAAGGAGCCAGATATTAAGAAGCTACATTCACTCATC
>JAADGB010000034.1:5980-9994 GCA_013152575.1 Thermoproteota archaeon
GGGATCTGTATAATGCTTTATCGGACAAGTTATACTACGTCTACATACACAACGACATGTATCCTAGACTGGATACATTATGCCCCAACTGTAAAGCCCCCATAGCTTCCAGGGATGAAGGAGTTCTTAGATCCCTCGAGCTAAGAGAGTCGAAATGCTGGAAATGCGGCTACACAATACCGTTCCGAGGTAGTATAAGGAAGAAGACCCCTAGTCAACTATTACTTACTGTTGATGAGGGGGGTGTGAAATGGTATCATCCAAGCCAGCTAATAGGGGGCTTCGGCTTCTGGGCAAGCCCCATGTGAGGCCAGCTGTACTCTGGGAGGAGTTAAAGGATAGGGAGGGATGGGTTAAGTGTAATCTCTGTGCGAGGAGGTGTATTATAGCACCGGGCCGTTACGGTGTCTGTGGCGTACGGAAGAATATCGATGGTAAGCTCTACACGGTTGTTTATGGCTTGCTAACCGCGATGAACATAGACCCTATAGAAAAGAAGCCACTATACCATTATCACCCGGGAAGCAGGGTTCTAAGCGTTTCAACTGTTGGCTGTAATTTCTTCTGCAAGTTCTGCCAGAACTGGTCTATAAGCCAGAGTAGGCTCGAGAAGGGATTATACGGCGTCTTTAAGACGCCGGAAGAAGTCGTATCAGCGGCCTTAGAGTATGATGCTGACGGCATTTCATATACATACAATGAGCCCACGATATTCTTCGAGTTCATGTATGATACAGCAAAGTTGGCTAAAGATAATGGCCTATTCAACACGATGGTGACGAATGGCTACATAACGCCAGAAGCAGTTGATATGCTCGGAAACCTCATGGATGCGGCGACTGTGGACTTTAAGGGCGGAGGCAATCCGGACTTCTACAAGAAGTATAGTGGTGTCTTGAATCCCGAACATATCTTCGAAGCAATCTTGGCAATGAGGGACAATGGATGGTTCATCGAGATCACGAACCTCGTTGTCCCCGAGGTGGGTGATCATGAGGATGACATCAGAAAGCTGTCGAGGTGGATCGTTGATAATATAGGGCCAGAAACCCCATTCCACCTCCTACGCTTCCACCCAGACTATAAGATGCTAGATTTCCCACCGACGCCTCTAGCCACGCTTGAGAAGCTTGCTAAGGTGGCAATGGAAGAAGGTTTGAAGCACGTATACATTGGGAACGTCGCTCCTCATCCATTAGAGCACACGTATTGCCCTAAGTGCGGATATCGTGTTATCGAGAGAATAGGATTTAGCATTGTGTCATGGAAGCTAAAAGAGGACAACACTTGTCCTAAGTGCGGTTACAAGCTAAACATTAAGGGTACATATCATGGTAGGGGTCATGATTACTTGTTCCTTCTGTAGACAATCATTATCTATCCATTAAGAATATAACCCCCGATTGATCAATGAGGCGTTGGCCATGACAGTGCCAGTGGAGGTGTCACATATTGAAATATTGTCCTAAATGCGGTGGCCCCATGTTCCCCGTTAAGAAAGGCAAGACCATCTACCTTAAGTGTCGCAGATGCGGGTATGAGATGAAAGCCACCGAGAAAGACCTGAAGAAGTACAAAGTAGTTCATAAAACGGATGAGAAAGAGAAGGTTGTTACCACGAAGGTTATCAGCCAGGTTAGGAAGGCTTCTGCATCGCCAGATGAACTGGAGAGGGCTAAGGAAGAGTATTATGAACTTGTATTGGATCAGCTCGGGGAGTATGGGGAGTAAAAAATCACTTTTCTGAAAGGGAACCGAGCAATCCTCCAATAGCCTGCAATTCTTTGCTCGCTTCCTCCAGATCCTTGTGTGTATCGATTGACTTCCAATAGTATGGTGGGGTCGTGTACTTGACTACCCCTAGCTTGTTATTGCTGGCCAGTTCTGGGAACGCGGTCTTCTCAATATCGCCGTACTCGGGAAGGTAGTCTACAATTTCGGAGGTGAAGGCGTATACACCGCCGTTTATCCAGTACTCGTATAGGATTGGTTTCTCTTTGAAGTCCACTATCAGCCTGTTCTCCTCGTCTATTGAGAGTATACCGTATGGACTCCTTAATGGTACAGCGGCTATCGTTGCCACCAGCTCTCTGGTCTTAACGTCCTCAACCAGCTTTCTGGGATCCAGGTTTGTTATAACGTCGCCATTTACCACCACAACTATCTCGTTTCTCCGCAGGATGCTACCAGCATTCTTCAATGCCCCACCAGTACCTAGAGGCTCGTCTTCCACAACGTATGTTATTGTCACTCCGTACTTCGATCCGCTACCAAGATGCTCGATTATCTTCTCCTTCAAATAACCCGCTAAAACTACTATCTCATCGAAGCCGTAGTATTTCAACCACTCAATCTGGTACTCGATAACCGACTTTTCACCTACCTTGACCAGGGGTTTAGGAACTTCCAAAGTAAGGGGTCGCAGCCTTTTACCATAGCCGCCCGCTAGGATCATTGCTATTGCCATCGTTATCTCCCCAATCATAATGTGTTCTCCACAGTTTTTAATAGCTTTGAACGATGATGGACTAGTGATACGTACGGTAAATCCAACGTATTCAGCTAGTCGTTCGATAACTCCTTGGAATCCAGCGTTGTCGGACACGGATTGGTGGGCCCGGGGGGATTCGAACCCCCGACCGCCCGGTTATCAGCCGGGCGCTCTACCGGGCTGAGCTACGGGCCCTCTCCCTTACCTCAATAGACGGGAGAGCCTGATCATGAGCCCGGGAGCCTGCCATCATGTGCTTATGGTTATCGGAAGATTAGTGTTTTAGCTTTTACGGTCCGTGTATCCATTGAATGCTCTCTTCTAAGATTAAGTTATCAGCGGTTTCAAAAAGGGACTATGTAGTCTACGTACACGTTGAAGATCACAATCGTCGTTAACATGAGCATAAGACTTAACGGAGTAGATAGTCTGGAGGGGATCATTTGCTAGAATAGGAATGGTAGCCGGGCGGGGATTCGAACCCCGGTCACGGGGGTTCTCCCCGCAGGCCTACCGCCTCCCCCGGTCTCATGATCATTCATGTTTGATCCTTATAAGCGTTCTTTACTATAAAACTGTGTATTAATTAAAGATTATCAATTTAAAATTGATCCCTTAGTGTTCGGGGTGGATGATTAGGAAGTTTAGAGGATTGGGAGGGGGAGGCGGCAGGGCCTGCTGGGCCAGAGCCCCGCATCCTTGGCCGCTAGACGACCCGGCTATCCGCCCTCATTTATGATTGATAGCTTGTTCTAGTTTAATAAGGGTTAACCCATGTTATAACCTACTCTAGGCGTACAGTGTTGGATCCCCGACTAAAGAAGCTGATAGATGCGTGTAACTCTAGCATAGAAGAGTGCCGCGAAGCACTAGACGAGTTCCTTTCATCAATGTGCGAAGATCCAAGTGAATGTGAGACACCGAGAGGAAAAAGGCGGCTAATCGAGAAGTATGCCTGGGTAGATAAGGTCATAGAGAAAGGAGTACCAGACGGGAGATCACGCTTGATCCTCTATGTGATAAGTAGGTATCTCGTTAATGTGAAAAACTTGAGCGTTGAGGATGCACACTTGACAATTAAGCAGTTCATTGATAGTAGTTGCAGAAACTTCAACAATTGCTCTAAGATCTATGATTCCTGGATACGGAATGTGCTCAAAAGCGTAGCTCAAGGGAAGTGGCTTCCTTGGAACCTTGATAAGTTAAGGGATAGGGATCCAGAGCTATACGATATCGTTGCATCACTACTAGAGGAGTGATAGTGTGTTGGTGGACCGGCCGGGATTTGAACCCGGGGCCTCTCGGGTGCAAGCCGAGCCCTTCATCCAAGCTGTCATCAAAGAGAGCCTCTATTATGGTCTCTAAAGAGGCGTCTAGAGGTGCTCTTAATCATCAGTTAACTACTGTGGATACTAAACGATTACTAAGAGGTACTCAAAGCGACATAAACTTCCAGGATAACTCAAGCCTATGTCTCAGGATAACAAGAGAGCTACTAGAAGGATTTGAAAACTGGCTAAGAA
>JAADGB010000035.1 GCA_013152575.1 Thermoproteota archaeon
TGCAGGGTGATGACGAATGTTTGAAGACGTGACTCTGAGGACGCTTAAGGAGGCCATGACTGCTGATTTCCCTGTATTAGATAAGGACTACTCTCTAGCTGCTGCTTTGGAGGAAATGGAGAAGTATAAGACAGATAGAATAATTTTAACTGAAAAAGGAGAAATAAGGGGAATACTGACGTTAAGAGATGTAATATTCAAGCTCGGAACGGTCAGGACAAAGCAAACGACTCCATCAGCTCTTCATGCCTCTAGCTTCATGAATTCTCCCGTATTTACACTGAGAGAAAACGACACTGTTCTGAGAGCAGTTAAAGAGATGACTACAAGGTCATTTACAAGTGTCCCGGTAACCGCGAATGGGAAGCCTGTCGGTCTCCTCTCAAGATGGGAACTAGCGGAGATGATTAGAGACGCAAAGGATAGTAATGATGTTGTCGCTAGAACCGTTATGAGGACTCCACCTGTGGCGGTGACGCTTCAAACGAAAATACTGCATACAAGACAGCTGATATTCCAGCATAACCTAAGTGTGATTCCAGTCTTGGAGGAGGGTAGTTTTGTTGGCGTTGTGGGTATCGATGAAATCGCGTTACTCTTCATTAAATATTACGAGTTGGCTAGAGGTGAACCGAAAAGGATCACGCCGCTGAAATACGTGGTCGTTGCTGATGCAGTAAAGCTGAGGCCTCCCAGAGCAGACCCTGATACCCCACTTTCGGAAGTGGCTGACAGAATGTTAAAGCACCGTTACAGAGCTGTGGTTGTAGTTGATAACGACAAGCCTGTTGGAATAATCAGTGGAGTTGAACTGGCTAGAATGTTAACAATATAGCCCCCATTTTTGTATTTCATGCTGGAAGGTGTTCATGCCAATATGTCTGAGGAGAGAGAGTCGAACGACAAACATCAGCAGGACCCGAGAATGATAGCTGACACGATGCTCGGCGAAATAGCTAGATGGCTCCGTATCCTAGGGTATGATGTACTGTATTCACGGAATTATAGCGATTATCAGATACTAAATATTGCCAGAAAGACTGGCAGAGTGATACTAACGAGAGATTGGGGCTTACATGTAAAGGCTAGAAAGAAAGGCATCAGGTCGATCTACGTTTCAACAGACAATATCACCGAGAGACTAGCGGAATTAGTCCTAAAATTAGGAATAGAGCTTAATCCAGACCAGGCGAAAAGCAGATGTCCAGAGTGTAATGCCGAATTAATCGTTGTCACGGATAAGAAACGCGTTAAAGATAGAGTCCCACCTGGAGCTTACGAGAGATACTCGGTATTCTACTTATGCCCTCGTTGCGGTAGAGTATACTGGGAGGGAGGACACTGGCGTAATATAAGGAGAATAGTCAGTGACGCGAGAAAACTCGTAGAGGTGGCTAGAAGTGCAGGGAAAACCGGTTGATCCAGACGAGCTGACTCACGAGCATGGAGAGTTCCTAGTCAAGTTTTCCAGGAAAGTTCTAGAGTATTATTTTAAAACAGGAAATATAATAAAGCCGCCCCAGGATGTTGACCCATTACTGTTAAGGCCAGGTGCCGTCTTTGTGACCATTGAAACTTACTACGACTATGAGAAAAGAGAGCTTAGAGGCTGTATTGGAGTAACGCGTCCAGTTAAACCGTTAATCGAGGCTGTTATCGAGTCTACATTGAACTCGGCATTCCATGATCCACGCTTCCATCCAATGGAGGAATATGAACTGGACCAGGTGACATTCGAGGTATCAGTTTTATCAGATTACGAATATCTTGGTAATACTCCTGAAGAGCGGAGGAAAGGCGTTGTAATTGGCAGAGACGGGCTTATAGTAGAGAGACCACCATATGCAGGGCTGCTATTACCAAGTGTGCCCATCGATTATCTTTGGGACAAAACCACGTTCTTATCGGAAACCTGCATTAAAGCTGGCTTATGGCCTGATTGCTGGCTTGATCCAAAAACAAAGGTGTATCGGTTTAGGGCGCGTGTTTGGCGCGAAAGGTATCCACTAGGGCCTGTTGAGTATCGTGATTTACGCGAAGAGTACCGGGCGAAACTAATTAATGCGGGCGTAGACCCTGACTTGTTTGAGGAAGCAGTGTAGAGTGTATCAAGCCGGTGAATTACAGATGGTGATGAGTAAGATTAGAGAGTATCTCACGGCGTGGAGGAGAATACTGATATTGGCAAGGAGACCGGATGAAGAAGAGTTCATGCTCCTCACGAAGCTTAACTTCCTAGGCTTCACGCTTGTAGGAGGTATAGCCTACATAATCCACCTAGTATACGTTCTCCTAACAGGCTAACACGGTGATGCTAATATGTCAAGCCAAGCACAACCCTCAAGATTCTACGCCATATACGTAACCGGAGGGACGGAAGAGAGAGTAGCATTGATACTCAGGCAGAGAACACTAGCAATGGGGCTTGACGTTAGAAGCATTATAGTTCCACTAGAGCTTAGGGGCACGCTAATTATAGAGGTAGGAAACCCAGGCGACCTATTCGACCTTATACGTGGTCTCCGTGATGTGAAGAGGAGAAGACCAGTACTCATTAAAAAAGAGGAAGCAGTAAGGCTCGCCGCACCAGTGGTCGAAGTGCCATTAGTATCCAAAGACCAGATAGTCGAGATCGTCAGCGGCCCGTTCAGAGGAATGAAGGGCAAAGTTGTCGAGGTATATGAGACTCGTGGAGAGGTAGACCTAGTTCTGCTTGAGTCGGACTTCAGAATGATAATAACGGTGCCTTTAGAACAAATAAGGCCTGTTAGCGAAGAAGCCTAAGCCTTCCCTCACTTATTCTAACTATTGCAGTAACGTCCTCAACACCGCTTACCCTCTTCCAGTCCTCGCCGAATACAATCAGCGATAGGATCCCGACAAGGGATGCTCCCGTGTAATCCACTAATTGGAGCATTGAGGAGAGAGTATAGCCTGATCTAACGAAGTCATCTACTATGATAACCTTGTCCGATCTTCTCAGGGAGTGATATGGTATGTAGAATGACCTGTTTATGTTTGGTGGCGCGGTCACGTGGGCCTCTATCCATTTAATGTGGGGGCTCGTTTTCCTTTTCCTCGCAACTATTACATCGGCGTCAAGGTACATTGATACTGCTGTGGCGAGTACAACTCCGCTGGTTTCTGGGACGAGTATCTTTGTGATACGCTTTCCCTTAAGCCTGAGGTAGAATTCAATCGCGATGAGTCTGAGGAGATTCTTATCCATTAGGGGGAGGGTTGGATCTATCATGCCATTGGGTCCCTGCGCCTCTTCTAACACAAGCCTTGATAGATCTATTTTTTCCCGTAGAATATTAATTATTCTTTGAGCCTGGTCGTAGCTAGGGAGCGTCTGACCCGTAGTATATCTCGAGATTACAGAGGTGTCCAAGTTCAGCATCTCGGATAGTGCTATGAGCTTGTAGAACCGCCTTGCCGATCGGAGCATCTCCACAGCTAGTACACGCATGTTAGTCTTCTCTAGCTTGTTCAAGCTATCGAGCACACCCCGGGTATTGCTAGTTCGGGCTTGGGATAGGATTAAAATGCACTAGTTGTTGCCTGGAAGAGTGGCTGGTGGAAGAAAGATGCCGAGCGAGAAGGTAGTCACTGTCCAGATTGAGGGCGGCAAGGCTAGGCCAGGCCCCCCTCTAGGTCCAATGCTATCGCAGCTGGGTCTAAACGTGAAGCAAGTAGTCGATGAAATCAATGAGAAGACCAAGCAATTCGAAGGCATGACTATACCGGTGAAGATAATCATCGATACTAAGACTAAGAAGTATAAAATCGAAGTCGGGATACCGACGACGACTGCTCTACTCCTAAAGGCTGTTGGAGCAAAGGAGCCTCCAGGAGACCCGATGCATCAAAAGATAGGAGACCTACCTATAGAGAAGATAATCGAGATAACCCTCCAGAAGAAGCCGCAGCTGCTATCAAAGACGCTTAAGGCCGCGGTTAAGACGATACTCGGCTCAGCCAGGAGCATTGGTATAACGGTGGACGGCAAGGATCCAAAGCAGGTCACAAAGGAGATCGATGAGGGCCTATACGACGCCGTACTAGCCAAGTATGAGGAAGAGTGGGAGAAGGAAGAGTAACCGTCTATTATTTAACCCCCTTCTACGGGATCACCTACACGACTCCCCGGCTTCCGGGGAGGAGGGCCCGAGAAGGGGCCCGCCCAGGGGGTAGAAAGGAATGTCAATGGATGGAAAACTAGTGGAGGCGGTTTCAAAGGCTCTATCCCTAGGTAAGCCTAGGAGATTCAAGCAGAGCGTGGATCTGGTAATAGTCCTCAAGGACGTCGATCTAAGGAGTCCTGAAGGCAGGATAAGGGAGATAGTCTATTTGCCGAAGAAGCCGACGAAGGAACCAGAGGTCTGCGTAGTCGCTCAGGGTGACATGGAGGTCAAGGCCAAGGCTCTCGGCGTTACTGTCCTCAACAGGGAGGATCTACAGAAGCTCCGCGGCAATAGGAAGGCGGTGAAGAAGCTCGCTAAGAAGTGTGATTGGGTCCTAGTTATGGCTCCATTGATGGGTCTAGCTGGAGGTATACTGGGACCCGCTCTTGGTCCAAGAGGAAAAGCGCCGACCCCGGTACCACCTAACGCCGATATAGAGGCGCTGATCAATAGGTTCAAGACAGCGGTGTGGGTTAGGACGAAGAATCAGCCACAGATAATGGTGCGTGTCGGAACGGAGGACATGAAGCCAGAGGATATAGTGGAGAACATTAAGGCGGTGCTCTCCGCTGTGGAAAACAAGCTCGGAAGGCAAAAGATAGCAAAAATTTACATCAAAAAGACAATGGGTCCCCCTGTCCAAGTACTATTGTAGGGGGTGTAGGGTATGAGTATGGAGGCACTGCATGCAAAGAAGGAGAGAGAAATCCCAGAATGGAAGAAGAAGGTAGTAGCTGAACTCGAGGAGTACTTCAAGACATACCCAGTAGTAGGAATCGCAGACCTAACAGGAATGCCGACAAAGCAGTTACAGCTAATTAGGAAGAAGTTCAGGAAACACATAGTATTCAAAGTGGCAAAGAAGAACCTCATACTACTCGCCGCCGAGAGGGCTGGCATCGACAAGGATAAGATTGAAAAATACATAACGGGAAGCACAATGCTCCTCTTCACCAAGATGAATCCATTCAAAATGGCCCAGCTAATTGAGAAAGAAAAGGTCCCAGTCCCAGCTAAGCCGGGACAAGTAGCGGACAAAGAAATAGTGATACCAGAGGGAGACACCGGCATAACGCCTGGTCCAATGCTAAGCGTATTCGGTAAGCTAAGGATCCCATACGAGATAAGGAAGGGAACAGTATACGTAAAGAAGGACACGGTAGTCGCCAAGCCAGGAGACACGATCAGCACGGACCTGGCAGGCCTACTACAGCAACTCGGAATAATGCCCTTCGAGGTCGGCTTAAAGCTAGTCGCCGTATACGACAGCGGAGTCATAATACCAAGAGAGGACCTACTAGTAGACCTAGAAGAATTCAAGAACGACGTGATAGCAGCCGCCAGAGAGGCTCTCGGACTAGCAGCCGAGATAGTATACCTGCCAGTACCTGAGGCGATAGAGACAGCACTCATAACAGCAGAGCAGGCAATCAGGGCGATCGCTGGCGAAACAGGCTTCCTAACAAGCGACGTGGCAGAGTACGTGATTGGAAAGGCGGCCAATGAGGCACTAGCCCTAATAGCCGCACTCGGCGACAAAGCAAAAGAGTTAGGAATAGAAGAGATCCCAGTCGCCGCCGCCCCCGCCGCTGCTCCTGCGGCTGAGGCTGCTGCTGAGGAGGAGAAGAAAGAGGAGGAAGAGGAGAAGGAGGAAGAGAAGGAAGTCGATCTCAGCGAGGGGGTCTCGGAGGCCTATTCGGCTTCTAGCCCCAATAGGATTTTTATATTCTGAAACTGGCCGTGAAGGGCCGGAAGAGTGGTAGGTGGTAAGGCATGGCTCAAGAAGGGAAGGCATACATTCACGCGGCTCTCGCACTCTACTACGCGGGCCAGGAAGTCAATGAGGAGAACCTGAAAAAGGTCGTCGAAGCACTAGGCCTAGAAGTCGACGAGGCAAAGGTAAAGATGCTAGTCGCTAGCCTAAGCGAGATCAATCTAGAAGAGGTACTCAAGAGTGCAGTGGCAGCACCAGTCGCTGCAGTAGCTGCTGCTCCAGCTGCTGCTCCTGCGGCTGAGGCTGCTGCTGAGGAGGAGAAGAAAGAGGAGGAAGAGGAGAAGGAGGAAGAGAAGGAAGTCGATCTCAGCGAGGTCGGAGGCCTATTCGGCTTCTAGCCCTCCAACCAACAAGTCTATTCTTATACTCTTAATCCCAAACAACTCCTTTCCCATAATCGGGAGAAGAAGCAATGACTATGCCGATCGATCCCAGAGAATACCAGCTAGACTTCTTCAAAGAATACGGCTTCGTGCGGAAAGAAGGCAAGAAATGTAAGGGAGAGTACTTCTGGACTCTAAACCCCGACTTCGAGGAGCCACAGGACACGCCATGCGTAGACTACTGGTTCGACAAGATACCTGCATCAAAGGTACTATCAGTCTCAGATGCAAGAAAGGAATTCATATCCTTCTTCGAAGAAAACGGGCACACGCCTGTAAAGCCTAGGCCAGTTGTAGCACGCTGGAGAGAGGACCTATACCTAACCATCGCAAGCATCGTCGTCTTCCAGCCCCATGTGACGAGTGGTCTAGTACCTCCACCAGCAAATCCACTGGTAATCAGTCAGCCAAGCATAAGGCTTGAAGACATAGACAACGTAGGAATTACTATAGGACGCCACCTAACAACGTTCGAGATGGCTGCACATCACGCTTTCAATTATCCGGACAAACAAGTGTATTGGAAAGAAGAAACCGTACGATTGGCATTCGAATTCTTCACGAAACGCATCGGTATACCCCCTGAGCAGATAATATTCA
>JAADGB010000036.1:0-5837 GCA_013152575.1 Thermoproteota archaeon
TTCTACCGTTAGTTTCTTTGCCATTGTGTATCCCGCTTTAATTCATTATTCTAAGCGGGCTTAATAATAGGACCTAGATCGAGTGTATGGTTAATATGAGTTAACCAAGCAGTTCTACACTCCACTCCTTTACCGCTGACCATAGCATTTGTGCTGCTACGCTTGCTATTATTAGGGACATGAATCTGGCCATTGCCTTTATCCCGTTTCGTCTCAGCATCTTCATTAGCAGGGGTGCACTTCTCATTGTTGCTGCTATTGTTATTGTTGATAGTATGAATGCTGTTATGACTTCGGGGAGGTGGCCTACTGTTCCCAGGTTTATTAGTAGTGTCATTGTGCCTGGACCTATGATCATTGGCGTTGCTAGGGGGACTACTGCTATTTCTCCTCCCTCAACTGTTCGGCTCTTTGGTTGGCCGGATAGCATGTCTACTGCTATGTATAGGAGGAGTATTCCTCCACCGAACTTGAGGCTGGCGAGGCTTAGATGGTAGAATTCGAGTATGAGTTTTCCTGCGAGTATGAAGAGGAGGCCTAGTGCAATGACTACTATGAGGGCTTGTTTCAAAACGTCTCGTGCCTCCTCCTTCCTCATCCCCTCTGTTAGGGTGAGGTAGTTGTTTAGGGCGGTGAATGGATTCATTATTGCAACGATCGAGCCATAGTATGCTATTATTAGTGCGATATCCATTCCCGCCAGCCCCCTCCTCTTCTTGGGTTGGCCCCCAGGGGCTGGCGGGGCCTTTAAAGTTGTCTAGCTGTATCGTGGTGGAATATTGATGGGAGAATTGAAAGGGGGAGTGTATAGTTGCTAGGAGAGGATAGCAATACTCCTAATCACGTCACCTGTGTCCTCACACTTATCCGTGCTAGTCTCTAGGCTTTGGAGAGCCTTGTAGAGGGTTATACAGCTCCCAGGCTTCCCCTTCTTATCACACCAGTCGATTATCTCCTCCTCGGTAGTGCTCCTTATCTCGTCCGCCTCCTCTTCCAGCCTCTCAACCTCCCTAGCGATCTCGACGGCCCTAGAGGGGTCCCTGCGGAGGATCTTGGCAGCCTCTATTATCTTCTCTATCGAGACCTTTGCGATCTCGGCAATCTTGAGGAACCCATCTATTATGTTCTCTGGCGGTGGAGTCTTCTCAACCTTCATGTAGAGGAGGAGTCTCCTGGTAGCAGCATTGAGGTGATCAGCTATATCATCGGAGACGAGTACGAGTCGGAGAAGCTCTTCCCTATCAATCGGATGGAATATCCCCTTCGAGAGGTCGGTGATAATCTCGTCATTAACCTTATCTGCAGCCCTCTCAGCCTCCTTAACACTGGCATAAGCTTGAATAACGGATTCAACGTTTCCAGTCTTCATCGCCTCAATAACCTTGATTGACTCCTCTGCCACGGAGAGTATCCTGGTGAAGTGCTTAACCTGGAGGTCTAGGATCTCCTGCTCCCTCCTCCTACTTATCCAACTCCAGGTTCCAGACAACCCGGGAAAACACCCCCTTAAACTATACTAATTAGAGTATAAATTGAGGCGGCTATACCAGCCGCCACGGGGACTGTGGCGAGCCACCCGGCTATAATCATCAAAACGGTCCACTTGTCGATCCCTGATAATCCTTTGCCCTTCGCTATACCGACTCCGATAACTGATGAGACGCTGGCGTGTGTTGTTGATACTGGCATTCCCCAGAGGGTGTAGAGGTAGACAACGCTAGCGTTCGCGAGTTCAGCCGCGGCTCCACTCACGTAGTCTAGCTTGGTTATCTTGAATCCGACAGTCATTATGACACGGTATCCCCATGTGAATGCTCCAGCCATTATTCCCAGTCCACCTAGAACGGCGAGGAGTTGTAGCGTCTTATCGTCTGGTACTCCTAGCGTGCTAGATACCACACCAACATATACACCGGTAGCGTTGCCTACGTCGTTTGCTCCGAATGCGTAGGCGCTGAAGGCCAGATTGAATATTAGTATTGCCTGGAATATCCTGTCTACACTCCACCCCCTACCGTTGAGCGCCCTGTATAGTGTGGCGAACGCGTAGTAGAGTATGAAGGCTAATAGTATGGCTCCCAGTGGGCTGGTTATCCAGCTCGCCACGACTTTCAAAACCACGTTCCAGTCTATCTTGGCCTCTCCACCCATCAAGCCCCTAGCGAAGCCAACACCCAATACGGCTCCAACAGTAGAGTGTGTAGTTGAGACCGGGAGACCCTTCCTCGTCGCGAGCGTGACCCATAGTCCCGCTGCTAAGCTTGCTGAGAGCGCCATAGCCGGATCGAGGTCTTTCACTACGCCTTTCCCGATGGTCTTGATAACCCTGTAACCCTGTAGCACAGCTCCTAGAACGGCGAAGACGCTGAAGAGGAGGATCGCCTTCTTCAAAGAGACAGCTCCCGAACCAACGGCGGTGTCAGTGGGGTTGGCTGCGTCGTTGGCTCCAAGGTTCCATGCCATATAGAATGCTGCCATGAGGCCGAGGATTACCAGTATTTCCCCTCCAGTATCCAACCCCGTTAGCCCGCTTAATGAGGGACCCCATTGAATGGTTCTTAAACATACTAGTATGGATGGTTTAGACTACAAACAAATCGGGGACTACTAGTCCGGTACAGGACTGGGAAACCGGGGGGATTGAGATCATCAAGATAACCCACCTAATCGAGGAAAAGAAGAGGATAGCAAGCGAGCTAAGACAACTACTGAGCAGGAAAGAAGCAGAGAGAGCCGAACGAGACCACCACGCCCGCAGAAGGCCGAGACACTGCGGAATGACGATACACACAGGAGTAGGCTGCAGCTATGGCTGCGTATACTGCTACATATGGGATATGGGGTTCCCAGGCCACCCAACCATGTATCCTCTAACACCCCTTCAACTAGCATACGCTCTCGCAATCAACTCCTATGTACTACCCCGCTCTACAATGGCAGCCTATGGGAGTGTGACAGAACCGTTCCTCCCAGAGACCCGTGAGAGAGCACTCGAGTACATAAAGACGGTTTACGAGTGGTTAAAGTTGCCCAGCCAGGTATCCACCAAATCAATACTAGACGACGAACTCATTAGAGAACTGAAGAAGGCTGAGCCAAACATCAGCGTGCTCGTAACAATAATCGCCATGGGGGAAGAGGCCAGGAGGCTAGAGCCAAACGCTCCACCAGCCGAGGACAGGTTGGAGGCAATGATAGAAGCAGGCAAGAAAGGATTAAACGTTGCAGTATTCATGAGACCAATCATACCAGAAGTAACGGACAACCACTACAAGGGCATCATAGATAAAGCGGTCGATGGAGGCGTGAGGCACATTGTCCTCGGTAGTCTAAGGGTTACAAAAAGGATAATCTCCGCACTCGGAGCCACAGGCGTTGATACAGGTCTGATAACGCGGAGGCTAACCAGGAAGTTAATCGACCCCAAGAAACAAGTCTCGATTAACACGAGTGATCTCAAATCAATGATCGCAGGCTATGCCAGGAGTAAAGGAATGATTGTACATCCATCCGCTTGTAGCCATAACATGTGGAGTCATAGAATAGGGTGTCATGCATGTAGTTATGGCCCATGCTATAGGAAGCCCAGGATACCGGACGAGGAGGAATTGAGGGAAGCTGTTGAGATACTGGGCGGGAGGATAGATAGCGTGGTTGTAAAGTACCCGTACATCGTCATACGCGGACTGAAGGGAGTTAGGAAGGATGTGGTGGTTGAGCTGTTGGAGGCGGCTACAAAGTTGATGGTCAGGATACGATAGCTTATTGTATTATGTACTCGTCGGACGGGAACCTTCCAGTCCTAACTTCCTCTGCATATCTTTTGACGGCATCTAATAGGTAGTTGTATGCATCCGCGTATTTCTTGGCGAATGGAGGCGATTCCCTGTACAGGCCGGTAAGGTCGTGGAAGACTAGAACCTGGCCGTCGCAGTACCTTCCAGCCCCTATACATATCGTTGGAATAGATAGTTTCTCTGTAATCCTCTTTGCAATATCCTCTCTGGTAAACTCTATCACTATCGAGAAGGCTCCCGCACCCTCAAGCGCTAGTGCATCCTCGATTATCTTCTTCTCCTCGCTAGGCGTCTTGCCCCTCAGCTTGTATCCTCCGAAGCTTAGATAACGCTGCGGGGTCATTCCAACATGGCCGACGACTGGTATCCCGGCCTTAACGATCTCTTTGACCCTGTCCACATACTCTGAGCCTCCCTCTAGCTTTACGGCTTCAGCCCCGGCGCGGACGAATTCTATAGCCGACTCGACAGCCTTCCGGTGACTCGGCTCGTAGGAGCCGAAGGGCATATCACCAACTATGAGGGCGTAGGGCTTGGCTCTGGCCACAGCCCTTGTATGGTGTAGCATCTCCTCTAATCCTACGCCGTGGGTGCTCTCCATACCCAATACGACCATGGCGAGGCTGTCGCCTACAAGAATCATGTCAACACCTGCATCGTCAACTATCTTAGCTGTAGGATAGTCGTATGCCGTTACCATCACGATTTTCTCTTTACCCTTCATTTTAAGTATCTTCCTGACAGTTATCTTCTTCCTGTGTGACAAACTCTTCCACCAGTCTCTTCGAGAGCCTTAATCAACATATATAGATACTTTAGGATAGGAGTGCTTACACCAAGCTCCTCCCCACGTTTAATCACGTAGCCAATAATCTCGTCAACCTCGGTCCTCCTACCAGCCTCCACGTCTTGGAGCATACTACTCTTATTCAACCCCGTCTTCGAAGCAATGTCCAACAGGTAATCCCCGGGCGTATAGGGCAGCCTTACACCCATAGCCTTCGCAACACTTGAAACTTCCTCCGCCGCCCTGAGAGCGAGACTCTTAGCCCATTCATTCTCTGCCACAACCCTATTCCTTACTCCGAGTATAGCAGTAACAGCGTTCAATCCAGCATTGACAGCGGCCTTAGCCCACTGATAGGGAACAATATCATCCACGTAGACTACGTCAGCACCACCCTTCGATAGAATATGGGCCAACTGCTCTGCTTCTTCTTTGTCCCCTCCACGGTAGCTTCCTATGAGGAGCCTGCCCAGGCCCGTGACCTCTACCTTGTTATCTTCCTTTCTTATCACGCCATACTCTACGATAACGCCCAGAACCTCTATTCCTCTGTCTATTAGTGGTTTAACGTCGACGAAGCCATTTGATGCCAGAGCCACTGTCTTAGATAGTCTGGAAGCCTCTTCTAGGGCGGCTTTGGCATCGTAAGCCTTCACCGCGACTATAGCAATATCACACGAGCCCTCCTCCAATTCTCCAGTCATGAATGACTCCGTCTTTACAGTCCTAGTGATCTTCCCCTCTATGAAGCAGCCCTCCCTCTTCAACGCCTCATAGTGTTCTCTACGGCGAACAATGCATATTGGCGGGATACCTAGCGCTTCCTGGAGGAATCCGGCTAGCAGGCATCCCACAGCTCCACAGCCAACTATACATATCCTCGGCATACTGGCATCCCAGCGCTTAATGGCGCCATCATTTATAAGCGTCTCCTTTACCCAAATAGACTACATGTAAACCGGGATAAATAGATGGGGTTGAATGTAGGGGACCCCCTTTGCCTTCAACTACTTGGGTCGACGCGATCGCCCTCGCACTGGGCGGAAACCAGATAGTACCATACGTTGCCACTAGATGGGAAATAATACCTAGAATCCTGGAACTCCTAGACCTTAAGGAGGGAGAGGTCTTCTACGACCTAGGCTGTGGCGATGGAAGGGTCGCGATAGCCGCGGCTAAGAATTACCCGATAAGGAGGGCGGTATGCGTAGAGATAAACAGGCACCTCGCCGCTCAGGCAGTGGAGAACAGTA
>JAADGB010000036.1:5850-8990 GCA_013152575.1 Thermoproteota archaeon
AGGTGCTAGTATTGAATACTGATATGAGGAATGTTGGTTTATGGGATGCCGACGCCGTATACATGTACCTGCTAACTAGTATCAACGAGTTGATGAAGCCCAAGCTGAAGAGGGAGCTAAGACCCGGTGCGAGGATCGTAACCCTAGACTTCCCCATACCAGGCTGGAATCCAGACAGGATTGTAGGCGAGTCAGGCTGGCAGAAGACCCTCTACTTATACATTAAAAGATGAATTACAACGATGATGCAAGGTGTAGCCTAAAGTGTCCTGGACCGGTGACCCTAAAAGGGACATCGTGGAAGTAATGAAACTCCTCTACGAGAGAGGCATAGTCCAGGTGCGTGGAGGTAATGCGAGCATATACGACAAATCCTCAGGCCTCGTCTACATGTCGCCCTCCGGGGTTCCCAGGAACCTGCTCACAACGGAAGACGTTGCCGTGATGACAATAGGAGGAGCCGTCCTGAAGGGGACCCCCACCAGCGAGTGGAGAATGCACCTGGCAGTATACGAGGCTGATCCAAATGCTAAAGCCATTGTACACGCTCATCCCCCGGCATTACTCGCGTTAACCTACAAGGGAGGCGTACCTGATCCAGAACTCCTAACCGAGGTTAAATTGAATGCCAAGTGTATAGCTGAAGCGCCATATGCTCCGCCCGGCTCTCAAGAGCTGGCTAATGTTGTCAAGGAGACCATCATGAGGACAGGCTGTAACGTGATTATCCTCCAGAGGCATGGCGCCCTCGTCTACTCCCATAAGACAATATACCATGCGCTAGACCTGCTGGAGGCGGTCGAGGACCTCTCCAAGATAATCCACTACCTTGGAGGGCCCTCATAGCCAGGGGACTCTTCACTGCTCCGACGATGCGGGCAGACACCCAACGGCACTTCATCGGGCCCAATCACAAGATATTGTGTTGGAGGATAATTGAGGTTACCTTTAAGGGGGCTATTAGATTATCGTGCTGGTCCTCCGTAGAATATTAGGTAGCCGAAGCGTGCGAGTATCTCTGCCTTTGGGTCACCCT
Source organism: Thermoproteota archaeon (assembly GCA_013152575.1). Lineage (GTDB taxonomy): Archaea > Thermoproteota > Thermoprotei_A > Sulfolobales > Acidilobaceae > Thermodiscus. The sequence goes on from JAADGB010000036.1 coordinate 6,887, forward strand.
CTGAGTACCTCCTGAACCTGTAGATCGTCGTGTCTGTTTCCTCTAACACGCCCATCTCCACAAGTTCTTGGAGTAGGCTGCTTGCCAGGCCGACAGTGTATTCCTCTCGTGTCACTCCCCAATCAACGTCTGGTGCTTCATCCATTATCTTGTGTGCCTCCTTTACAATGTTGTCTGGAGAGATCTCCTCTCCCTTATCAGAGAGCCTTGAAGCGGCTAGCATTGTTAGTACCAGGCCCTTCCTCTCACCCCTCTTGAATCGCTCTAGTACACGGTCAAGCTTCTCTTTCAACATTGTTAGGCTCTTCATGTTCGCCACCCCTTACAGTTTATTTAATAAACGAGAAGGATTATATTCTTTTATTATCTGGTGGGATTCTGGGAGGACTATGAATTACGGGTTTAGCCCATCTCCAGGACAACACCCACATGGTAGCCAATGCACCAGTAATCCAGTTGCTGAGGCTCATGCCAGACCATAATCCCTTGTCGCCAAGAGCAAGATAGTATGCCAGATACCAGGAGAGCGGAATCCTTAGTAGCCATAGCCTTGCAATGCCTATCCCACTAACGAAGAATGTGTGACCACTAGCCCTTGCGATGCTATTGGCGAATATGAAGAGGTCGAAGCCCAACACGCTAGGCCCGAATATAAGGAGCATGCGGTTCGCCGGGTCCCATACGGCGGGGTCCCTCGTGAACACGCTTATGAACCATCCCCTAAAGGTGACCAATAGTATAATGTATAGGCCTATTGAGCCGAGCAATAGCAGTAGGCCCGTCTTTGTAGCCTTCTTAGACCTATCAATCAACCTCGCCCCAAGGCTTTGAGCCACAACTATACCTGTTGACCTGGCTATGGGGAATGAGATGATGTGGTCAATATTCAACATAACCTGTCCAATGCTATAAGCGGCCACGACAGGGGTCCCCAACCCGTTCACGATACCTATCATTACAATGAAGCCTAGAGTGGTCATCATACGGCTCGCTATCATGGGCGTTGAGATCCTGGCTATCAACCGTAGAAGCCGTGAGTCAGGTAAAAGGTCCCTTGGATACACTCGTAAACCATGCCTGCCTGTAGCAAAGCTATACGCCGCATAAAGGCCTGTTAGAACATTCGATAGCAGGGTGGCGAGAGCCGCTCCTACAACCCCCATTCCAGCCCAGAAGATGAGGACAGGGTCAAGTAGGAAGTTCAGCATTGTCGCGAAGACGCTAACCTTCATCGGGGTAACAGTGTCTCCAGCGGCTCCAAGGGCGAAGTTGAAAGTCAAATATAGGTACATGAAGGGGATACCGGCAAGAGTGACCGCGATGTAGGGGTCTACTAGCCCCCTCATATCGGCTGTGACATTTGTCAGGTCTATGTAGAGCCACCTGGTATAATAGAATAGGAGGGACCCGGGGACCCCTATCGCGAGCAATAAGCCCAGCACGCTTCCCAGACTCTTTGATGCATTCCTATAGTCTCTCGCCCCAATGTATTGGCCTACGAGAGCCGAGACTGAACTTGCTAGGCCGAAGCCGATGCTCATCAATACTCCACGATAAGGCCATGAGACTGTCGGGGTCCCCAGAGCGGCTGAGCCGAGCTTAGATAGCCAATAGGTGTCGGCGATATTATAGAGGCTCTGGACACTACCGGATATGAATAATGGGATGCTGAGGCCTATGATTAACTTTACAAGGTTCTCCTCTCCTAGTATCTCTTCACGCTTTCTGCTGACTCGTTCCGCCGCCTCTTCCACTCCATAAGCGCCCAATAAACGAACCAGTAAAGGAGTATATTAGGAGGGATGGAGACGGCTTATTGATGTGTTGTTGGAATATGGTTATGGGAATTCGTGGGACCCTATCATAGCCCTCAATGCATCGCGTATGCTTAGCAGTCCGAGGACTCTACCCGTGGAGTCTACGACTGGCATGTGCCTTATACCGTGTTCCAGCATCTTTTGACTGGCCTTAACAACGCTCTCGTAGGGGGCGACTGTTATAACGTGCCTAGTCATATGCTCCGATACTGTTGCCTTATCTGGATCAGCCTGCTCGGCGATAGCCTTCACCAGGTCCCTCTCGGTGAATATGCCTTCCAGCCTCT
>JAADGB010000037.1 GCA_013152575.1 Thermoproteota archaeon
AGTCATGAACCTCGACAGGTTGAGAGAAGAAAAGCAGATACAAAGACTCTCACAATATCCAATGATCTTGGAGACTACATTGCCGGTGATCCACTGATAACCATAATATACTCATACCCGCTAGTCGGAGGATCCACATCAGGATATACGAGCCTCGATAATACACTAGCTACTGTTATTGTTGGGTTTGCCGCGTTATTATTGATCCTAGCAACAATATATAAATTTAAAAATTAATTTATTTTTTCCCCGATTCCTTCGGCCTACATATACCGGTCTCCATGCTGCCTGGGAGTCGGAACCGGCTGAGGTAGATACTCTACTCCAGGCCTATTGTGCGGACTCTGCGGATACAGCTCCATTAGCTTGTAAACCTCCTCGGGAATCCCCTCCTTAACAGGCAACCCTATCTCCTTAGCCTTCTCATAAGTTATAGGATAGTCATGAGTCCACCTACCCTCAGTTAGAAGCTTTGCCAGCTCCTCAGCCTTCTCCCTACCCATCTTATCCTCGAGAAGCTCCACTATTACCTCCTGCATCTCCTCTATAGCCTTCCTAGCCACATCCGCGAGGATCAGTGTATTATCGCTCGCATCCTTTCCCTTCAACTCAGCAACCCTCAAAATGCTCGGCGCCGGGACAACCGGGCCGTTTGGACTAGCTGCGAGCTGTGGATCCAATGGACCCAGTACAGCGTTGGGATCCATCAGAATCTCATCGGCTGCCAATGCTATGAGAGTGCCACCGCTCATCGCGTAGTGCGGAACAATAACGATCTTCTTACCATTATGCCTCTTCAAAGCCCTAGCTATCTGGCTAGCAGCTAACACTAGTCCCCCGGGAGTGTGTAGGATTAAGGCTATCGGCATGCCCGGAGGCGTTGTACGTATTGCTCTCAATACCTCCTCGCTATCATCAATATCGATATATCTCCGGATAGGGATTCCGAGGAACGATACCCGTTCCTCGCGGTGGATCATCGTTATGACACGCCAGTTATACTTCCGCTCGAGTGCCCGTATGAGGGCCAGCCTAGCCGCTTGCAGGCGCCTCATGTTTAACGCTGGCGAGATCATCGCGAACAGGAATAATAGCCAGAACAGCATCCAAATGGTACTATTGATATAGTCTGCTGTAGTCACTGAGGCTCACCACATAATTATATGGACTGAACGGGTTGAAACGTTTAACTCAAACCCTTCTCCTCAACCTTGAACTTGGCCATAAAAGCCACGAATTTCATCTTAGAGAACTCAACGCGGGGCTTCAATAACTTAAACCTCCAAATCCTAGCGCGGTAAACCATAGAGTCGTCACCAATCGTTGTAGTGCCTCGGCACTTTCCACCTCTCTCGCACTCTCTAAGTATCGTGGCGGCCTTCGTTACAAGTTCCTCTAAAAGGGGCTCTTTGAAGTACAACGGTACTCCTTTACGCTTACACCATGTCAAGGCCTCCCACAGGGCTATCGCGGCTATTATCGAGACTAGGACTGAGGCGATTAGTTTACCGGTTGTTCCCAGGGAGGAGATGAAGTTTATCCCGGAGAGTATCGCTCCCAGTAATCCGAATATGATGCTGAGGGAGAAGCTTAGCCCCCCACTCTGCTTTCTAATACATCCCAAGGCGTTAGCCGCCTTTACAGCGATGGCAGGGTTCCAGTAGGTGTCGTTGATGTAGATGTTGACTGTCTTCATGTTGGGCTGGAAGACGATGCTGGGATTCCGAGACTTGAATACCACTACTATCCTATTGGCCTGCCTGTAGTATGTGTGGAACTCCTCCTTCTTCTCCTCAAAAGCTTGGAGGCTCGACGATGGACTTTGCAATCTCCCTCGCCTCTTCAAGCCTAGCTTGATGCCTCTCCAAGAACTCCCTTAGCCTCTCAGCACCTATCGATTTACACTCGCCGCAGAGCATTGTTCCAGACCGGCAGTCCCTGTATATCTTGACAAGATCGTTATCTTCTGGTATCAGATGATACAGGTACAAGTCGTATACAGTACAGGCTTCAGGGACCCCTCCTAGCCTCCTCTGCTCCTCAGCCGTAGCCCTTCCGCCAGTCAATGCACGCTTCAACTTCCAGATCGCCTTGTCCGGCGGGTCGGTTAGGAATATCGTGTAGTCTGGCCTACTGCTACTCATTTTGGCCCCGTCGAGTCCGCGGATCAACTTGTGGTATGTTGAGGCTGGCCTCTCCAACCCGGCTAGATCGTGTAGCCTATCTGCCAGGTCCCTCGTTAACCTTAAGTGGGGATCCTGGTCGGCTCCTACAGGAACAACTATCCTCTTGTATCCACCGTACTCGTCGAGTTGCGGGTGGAGTATGTCCGCCGCTTGAGTCAACGCGGCTACGATTTTGCTCGGGGTTACGTCTCCATAAATCGCCTCCATCTCTGCCATGGTGACCCTGCCTGAGAACAATTGTATGAGTCTATAGTATGGGGCTCCCCTATTCGTCTGGAAGTAGAAGTCGGTTTTATCCGGGTCTAGGCCTAGTGCGATCATGTTTGCAACATACTCCTCTATACCCAGCCTCACGATCTCCTTCCTGGGAAGCCTCCTCACCGCGTATGCTTCAGCGTCTGCCAGTGCGACGAATACCTTCGCCCCCAGCTCGCGTTGGAAGTAGATGAGCTGGTCAACGGTTAGCTTGTGGCCGAAGTGGAATTTCCCGCTCGGCATGAAGCCCGTCAGTATAGCTATCTTCTCCCCCTTAGCAATCCCTTCGAGGATCACCTTGTCGAAGTCCCTGTGGCCGAATATTATGTTCCTCCTCATGTGGAGGCTCAATGGGAGGCCTAGCTCCCTCATCTTAGGGATGACTTCTGAGAAGGGCTTTATCCCGAATACCCGGCGTAGCCTGTCATAATCCTTGATCTCTACAGTACCCCATGGATCTAGGCGTTCCCCTGCCATCATAAACCCCCGGAGTTAAGGGGGAGGGTTAGGGTAATAGTCTATCGGGGTCCCTCGGCAGGAGTCTCGCCTCCCTTATGTTGTCGAGGCCCAATGTCTGCATCACTATCCTCTCCAGACCCATACCAGCTCCTCCGTGTGGCGGTGCCCCGTGCTTGAAGAAGTCCAGGTAGAACTGGAATGCTTCAGGCTTCAACCCCTTATCCCTCAGGTTCGCTAGGAGCACCTCGTACCTGTGTTCACGCTGGCTCCCGGTTACTACCTCTAGCCCCTTCATGAGGAGGTCGAAGCCGGTAGTCCACTCTGGCTCGTCTTCGAGCCTCATAGTGTAGAATGGCCTTGATCCCCACGGGTACTCAGTTATGAATACAAGGTCTGAATCATATTTCTCCCTCACATACTTGCCGAGGAGCCTCTCACCCTCAGGGTCTAAGTCATCGCCGTATGGTATCTTTTTGCCATATTCTTCCTCGAGGATCTTGTATGCATCCCTGATTGATATCCTCGGTATCTCCCTGGGTACTATTATCTCGGCTTGGAATTCCTCGGCGATCGCCTTAGCCACCGGGTCCCTCACCAACTCCTCGGCGAGCTTCTTGAAGAAGCCCTCTACCTGCTTCATCACGTCTTCGGGTCCCTCGATGAACCCCAACTCTATGTCCATGCTGTGATACTCTGTTAAGTGCCTAGTAGTATGGTGTGGCTCTGCTCTAAACACTGGGCCTATCTCGAATACCCTCTCTAGGCCAGCGATAACTGCCATCTGCTTGTAGAACTGGGGGCTCTGTGCTAGGAACGCCTCTTTACCAAAGTATAGGACTGGGAACACCTCTGCCCCGCTCTCGGTCCCAGCGGCTACTATCTTGGGAGTGAATATCTCAACGAACCTCTGTGAGGAATAGTATTCTCTGAACACCTTGGCGACCCAAGCCTTGAACTGGAATATCTTAGAGATCCTCGGGTTCCTTACATCGAGCCACCTATAGTTTAACCTAGTCGCTAGCCCTGCATCGGTGCTTGTATCTGGCTCAAGTGGCAGAGGCTCCACTGGTATAGATAGTATCTCTAGCTTTGACGCCTTCAGCTCAATTCCCAGCTTAGATTTTGACTCAACCAGCTTGCCAGAGTAGCACACCACAGACTCCAGCTTTAACTCTTCTGAAGCCTCCACTACATCGTCAGGTGACTCTCCCTTCTTCACAACCACCTGTAGGACTCCAGTCCTATCCCTTAGTAGGATAAACTTCAAACGGCCCAGGTCCCTTATCCTATGGACCCAGCCGCAGACCCGGATCTCCCGGCCGATTAAATCACTACTCCCACGGTAGATATCCTCAATGAACGCCTCCTTGTACAAGTCCCCGGGGCACCTCTCTCTTCTAGGCGACATTTTTGTAATTGTCAAGCTTTAAAGTGCTTGTGTATCATACCCTTGGTTTACCAGGAGAAGCGCGGGTGACGATGGGGTGAAGACATTCTACATAACGACGCCAATATACTATCCCAACGCGGTGCCACACCTAGGCCATGCATACACAACCGTCTACGCCGATATACTAGCCAGGTATCACAGGCTGAAAGGCGATGAAACATTCTTCCTCACAGGCACGGACGAGCACGGCTTAAAGCTGCAGAGAGCGGCTGAGAAGAAGGGAATCCATCCCAAAGAGTTCGTTGACGAGATGGCTGAGAGATACAAGAATTACTGGTCGCTACTCGACATCAGCTACGATAGGTTCATTAGAACCACTGACCCGGACCACGAAGAGCTGTTGAAGTGGGCCCTCAAGAAGCTCTACAAGAAGGGGTTGATTTACAAGGCAAAATATCCTGGATGGTACTGTGTAGACTGCGAGAAGTTCTACAGCGAAGGAGAATACGAGGTTATAGAGGGCAAACCACACTGCCCAATACACAAGAAGCCCCTAGAATGGCTCGAGGAGGAAACCTACTACTTCAAGCTGAGCGAATTCACAGAGTTCCTAAAGAAGACACTCAAGGGAGACATAGTATACCCACGCCAGTATGCACAAGAAGTCCTAGGAAAGATCGAGAAAGAAGGCCTACTCGATGTAAGCCTGGCTAGGCCAAAGAGCAGGGTATGGTGGGGAATACCCCTACCATGGGACGAGGAGTACACGACCTATGTATGGTTCGATGCGCTCCTAAACTACGTGACAGGAGCAGGATACCTGAGGGACCCCGAGAAGTTCAACAAGCTATGGGAGAACACACACCACGTTATAGGGAAGGATATACTATGGTTCCACACCGCGATATGGTTCTCAATGCTCGAAGCACTCGAAATACCCCTGCCGAGAAGGGTACTGGTACACGCTTTTCTAATCAACCGAGGACTCAAAATGGGCAAGTCCGCGGGGAACGTAGTCTTCATCGAAGACCTACTACAACGCTACCAGGACAGCGACGGGCTACGCTACATAATAGCAAGGATATTCAACCTACAGAAGGACATCGAGGTCTCAACAGACCTATTCGACTCAATATACAACAGCGACCTAGCCGACAACTATGGAAACCTAGTGAGGAGAGTAGGGACCCTCGTAATGAGGAGGCTAAACGGTAAACTAACAGCTGGTAAGGTAGACGAGGACGTACAAAAGACAATAGAGAAGACTATAGAGGAATACACGGCGGCCATGGACTCATACGAGGTATCAAGAGCAGTCGAACACGTTATGGACCTCTTGAGAAGGGCAAACGCCTACATGAACGAGAGCAAACCATGGGAAAAGCAGGCACCAGTCAATGAGCTATACACTGTAATGGAAGCAGTACGCACCGCAACAATAATGCTACACCCAATAATACCCAAATCAACAACAAGAGTAGCAGAAGCATTCGGATTCCAAATAGACTACAATGCACTAACCTCTCTCCAAGAAGAGTACAAT
>JAADGB010000038.1 GCA_013152575.1 Thermoproteota archaeon
GCTCCGTTTCTCCATCTTCTACCTTCGTGGTGCCATATGTAGTACCACATTATCTCCATGTATTCGTCTAGCTTGTTCTTCGGATCGTGGATTCCCTCCTCCCAAGCCTTCTTCAGCAGGCTGAACGCGTATTGTGCAGTTATGTTGTATTCTACTATTACCTGGTCATATGTTGTGAAGTAGTTATCTACCCACTGGGAAGCGTGACATAGCTCACAGACCGCCTTCATAGCTTCTCTCTTCTGCTGGAGTTCGCCTGTAAACTGGACGTCAACTATCCTTGGGAAGCCGAACTCTCCCGAGGCAGGTGCCTGAGTCACCCTGACCGTGTAGCCCTCTGGTACTACTCCGTTCTCTAGCAAGCCTGCTCCTGTCAGCTGGTTACCTCCCTTTAGGATGGCGTTCTGGGTGAAGTCGGACCACTTAGGCTTTGGATATGAGAAGAAGTGCATCTGGTCCCATACTATCCTCTCTCTGAGATCGTGGCTGCCCGGCACTACAATTGTACCATTGGCATCTGCTATCGTGCTCATGTGACATACTGCACAGGTTGGTGCCCTGAAGTCTACGCCGACCTTCCATGGTAGAGCTGTCCAGTTCCAGGTCTCCCCTTCGGCGTCATAGATGTTACCGTGCTTGCTCTCTTCGTAGATCTCGATGTGTGGGTGGTCGTATCCAAGGTGACACTGTCCACATGTGTATGGTTTCCTGGCCTCTTCTATGCTGAACACGTGTCTCGTGTGGCATGCTGTACAGGTTCCTAGGCTGCCGTCGGGGTCTATTCTTCCTGCTCCGTTGCTAGGCCATCCCCAGTATAGGACTCTGTATCCCTGGTCCTGGTAGGGTACCACCAGAGTACCGTGGCATTCTAGACATGCGTGGTAGGCATATGCGTTCTTGTTTAACTCACTGTGCATTAGTCCTGTGCTGTTGAGGACGCCGCTGGCTGGATATAGCGGTGATACGATGTCTTTGAAGTCGTTGTCATAGATTGTTCCTAGTTGCTGAACCTCAGGGTCACTTGGATTGTTTAGTAGTTTGTTAGCATATTGTTTGTACCATGGCCAGTCAATTAATCCGGTGCCTGTCTTTTCGTAGACCGGCGGTAGCATCTGTTGTACTAGGTTGTTGTCATTTGCATAGTTAACTACTTTCGTGTACCATGGTTTTAATGGGCCGTTTAAGGCCGCGAAGCTGTGCATTGTCCAGCTGATTTCTTGTGCTTCCTTCATGTGACACTGGCTACAGTCTTTCATAGTAACTATTGTTACTATCTGGTAGCCAAAGTGGTTCTCTGCTATATCGGGTCTATCTTGCTCCATGAACATGCCGTGGCATTCATAGCATCCAACTGTATACTGGTAGTCTTGGAATTTTGCAGCTACAGATGCACCAGTGTATCCGATTGCATCGTAGATTTCAAGTACTTCGCTAGGTGTGGCCCATGCGTGGTGGCTGTTAAGCCAATCGAAGACAATTCCCGGCGTCTCCTGTAGGTGGCATGATATACAGTCTCTTGTTTGCGGGCTGGCTAAAGCTAATGCTTGCTCGAGTGTATTTAGGTCGGCTCGTGCAGTCTGGGTGGCTCCGTGTGCGCTGTGCATGTTTGGTACTAGCAGTGGTGATGCTATTAGCAAAGCTATTAACAAATAACTCATGTATTTTTTCATAATACAGCCCCCACGTATGAATTCACATATATTGATGTTCGATTAAGTATAACCTTCGTAGAACTGATTTTATATATGATACCGTAAATGTACGTGATATAATTCATAAAATTAATAAAAAATTATTTTTTAATTGTATAGATTAAGTAGCCTAGACCAGCCAGTGCCAATACTGCTGCTACAAGAGCGGCGTAATTGAATGCGCTGGGCGGCTTTGCAGGCGGAACACTCTCAGTGACTGTTCTTTCAACTACTTTGGACTCGTTCAGAACTACATAGACGCTCTGCGTCTCTGTAACCGTCTTCTCCTTAGTTATAGTAAGAGTCTCAGTCACGGTTTCCTGACCAGTGACCTGTGTTGTGGTTGTTGTAGTGGTAGTTGTTTGCGCTGGTTTCGAAGAGTTGAATAGATATACGAAATATTCGTATATGGTTTGGTATTGTTGGTCGCTAATGCCACCATATAAACCAGCCCAATCTTTCATGGTTACCATGAGATCATCGAAACTCGAATATCCAACGCTCTGTGCAGCCTCATCCAAACTGTTATACATCTGAGCCCAATCCGTTATGGTCGCAGTTAAGTCGGTCCACTCGTGGGTTGTGTGACAGCCGTAGCATCCGCTTTGTTCGAATGCCTGTCTAGCCTGATCTTCTGTCGGTTGCGACTGGGCTATCGTAAATGCATATGCCCCCAGTACTATCATTATTATAATTATCCAATGAATTTTACCCATTTATACATTCACCCCCTTAGCCCTGAGAGTAATAAGATAGGACTTTATTAAAATCGCGTATAAAATAAACACAGTCGCGTGTATCCCTATACCAACGAAGACCTCTATCGGTGTAATATGATACTCTGCTGGAACATGTATTGGGTTTATGATGAATCCTGGAAGGATTGTGCTTAGCGTCTTTTCTGAGAAGACCGCGATGAACGTGAGGAGTGCTATATATACGATTTTCTTCTTGGACTTTCTCATCGGGGGAGCCATTCCTAGTAAGGCTGCGGCTGTTCCTAGGCCGATCCACAACCATATCATAAATGTCAATAGCAAGCTGGGCCCGCCTAGGAATGTTGCCAAAAGCTGTGATCGCTTCAGAGGCTCGGTCGTGTACCAGAATGCCTCGTGTATCTCGGCTAGTGTGAAGAAGAGGCCCGTTGCTAACGCTACTACTATCACGTTCAAGGTTGTTCGATAGAGTTTTAGGTCAACCTTAAACCAGTCAGTGTATTTCTCAGCAAGATATACGATAATCAATAGTAGTGCTGGTCCGCTGGCGAATGCTGTAGCGATGAATCTAGGAGCGAGTAACGCGGTGTTGAGTGCTGGCCTAGCTGTCAGTGCGTGGAAGATCCAGGCCGTTACAGTGTGTATTCCTATGGCGAACGGTGTTGAGACTATCATGAATATTACTAGGAATTTCCATGGGACCTCTTCTCCTCTCCTATATTTGTGTATCGTGTATACGAACGCTATCGCGTTGAGTCCCATATAGGTGAAAATCACTGTGAAGTCCCAATCCAGCATGCTTCGCAGGTTCTCGAATCTCGGCATGTAGATTAAACCTCTCTCTGGATGGCCTAGGTTGGCCACTATACCCCAAACAGTTATGATCAGCGCTACGACAGCTTGCGCCTCGGCTAGTGGAACTATCCTTTTGAATTCTTTATCGCCAAATACGTATCCCGCAAAGCTGAAGATTACGGCGGATGCGGCGACACCTACCCAGAACGTGAAGAATGATATGTAGAGTCCCCAGGGAACGTCTTCATTCACTCCTGTCATGTAGAGACCGCCGTTATCTGATCCAAGGAAGATTGGCGCGTGCTGGACGAATATCCATAGATAGATTCCATATACGGCCATTATGCCGAGACCCGCTAGTAGTAGTTTGTAAGCTTTTGAGCCCTTCAGGCCTACCCTGAATATGTAGATTAGAGAGTCAACCGCTTCTAGCACTTTCTCGCCTATACCTTTACTCACTTTTCATCACCCTCTGACTTCGGAGGGGTTCTAGCTCCGCCGAAGAAGTAGAAGAAGCGAGGGTTGGTTCCGGCTTCGGGTTTTAGCACGAATACACCATACTCTTCGATGACTTTTCTTATCGGGCTCTCCGGGTCTTTCAAGTCTCCAAACACTCTTGCTCCAACTGGGCATGCTTCAACACAGGCTGGTACGCCGCCGTCACGAGTTCTCTGTATGCACCATGTACACTTCTCTACGACGTGGACTGGTCGTGGTACGTTGCCTAGGATATGCATGTTTGGATTGAGGTCTAGTGGGTTGAGTCTTGGTTTGAACAGGTTGAATCTCCTAGCGCCATATGGGCATGCTACTACACAGTACTTACATCCAATGCACTTGTCATAGTCGATCACAACGATACCATCTTTCTCCTTCCAGGTAGCCACGACAGGACATACCATCGTACAAGGTGGATCCTCGCAGTGCATGCACGCCACTGGGACATATACCTTTCCTGGTTTAGGTGCAACAAGATAGTCATCTCGAGCCCCTTCTAACTGTTCTACAGCCTCTCTGTCAACCTCATAGATGCGTATCCAGTCCATTCCAGCATCTCTAACAGTGTTATTCTCCATCACACAAGCATATTCACATCTTCTACATCCAATACACTTATCAACATCGAGTGCCATCGCAAACCTCTTACCCTCTCTGGCTGGAGTTGATTTTACTACCAGCTTGGAGCATTTCTTCCTAGCCAAAAGGCACTCTGAGCTAGTCTCTCCCTTCTCACTACATAGTTGTTCGGCTGCTTGATCACATAGGGATTTTAGCATCTTTTCTTTCTCTAGGGCTCTTCGCTCGAAATCTCCGAGACCCTGCCTAGCATCCGCTACACCGAGTATCTCGTCGAGGCCAACCTTTCTAAGCATCTTTTTGAACTCGCTCTTGTCGAATACTGCGAAGTCTACCGTAGAGAGTAAAGCTGCCAGGGCAAGGAGCTTTAGTGTCGTCCTCCTTCCTTCATCTATCTTCTTTCCATTCCCATTACTCATTTCTTTTCACCTCCTATGAGAACGTGATGCAATAAGGTGTCCAGCGAAGATCAGCGAAAGACCGGTGATCACTACTGATATGCCACCTATCAATATGTTTGTCTCGTCGGGTGGTGGGACCCTATCACTAGGCGGTGGTAGGATGCTTAGAGCATAATATGTCGGTTCATGGGGGTTGTGGCAGGTTACACATGGGTTCGCTGGCTTAGTTGTTAGATTATAGTAGCTATCGCATAAGTGAAGCCTGTAGGTAACGCCATTGTAACCCTTCACATCTATATAGGTACCGTTGATGCATTCATAGGTAACGTTACCGTGTGCTCCCACGTTGTACGCCTCGAATTCCTTCGTATGGCATATTCCACAGAGAGAATTCACTTGCATTAGCTGCGACTGGTTATGCAGACCTACAAGGGCGATTGGAACCCCATTCACAAGGTTCATCATATTGGACTGGGGATCGTGACAGTTGGAGCACATTAGTCCGCCATGTGCTCCAGCGGTAAGGTTCACATCGTGGAAGTCGCTCCAACGCGTGTCTCCTGTTACTGTGATCTTAGTGTGACAGCTGGAGCACGGGTATAGAGTGTAAATTTCACCTGTCTCTGTGCTGGCTGCGCTGGCTAGTGGTATAGCTAGGCTTAACATTACTAGTGCAATGATTAGCGGTATTTTTATGTTTTTATATGTTATTTTTATTGTATATCCGGTCAAGATAAGATCAGCCTCAAATAAAGGATCATATAGGAATATCAGAAAAAGAAGGAAGGCCCGTAAAATTACGGTGATAGTTACATCATGTTAAAATAATGCAGAGGATCGATCGAGGCGACTATATGTTCAAACATGTAATAGCAGTATAGTACCTCTCCAAACGGTGGAGGAAAACGATAATGCATTATCAGGTGGAAGGGATGATTATCATAGCCCAAGAAGATGCGAGGCTCGACACAAGAAACATGCCAGTGCAAGTCGAATACTCTCCGGTCGAAAGCATCGAGAACAAGATATTATATTATATTAATAAAGATATTAAAGTTTTAGGACTATATTATGGAGCATGGTCTAATTATACTCATTTGATTCAAAAAATCGAAAATCAAGGTGCAAATCCGTACA
>JAADGB010000039.1 GCA_013152575.1 Thermoproteota archaeon
AAGGCGGCTCTCAAGTATATCGCTGAGCTGGCATGGGATATCTACAAAGCCAGGGATAGGGATTAGGAAGAGGCTCAGAACTCTACTCTACCGCATCCCTGAGACCTAACGGACTTGCCGGGTCTCCTCATTGCCAATATACTGGTCTTCTTAGTCGAGGGTATAAAGTGTTTCAAGATCAATGCAGGCATTCTGACTTATAGGTTCCCATGATAATAATTCTATAGAAGGGGAGCTAATTGGCCGACTTAGAATTTCGTATTGTAGCTGAGACGTTTGATTCTATGGAGCGAATAACGTCTAGGACACAGCTGACGCTACTCCTAGTCCGTTTATTCAAGGAGACGCCGCCTGAAGTCATAGACAAGATAGTCTACCTCATACAAGGTAAACTGGGGCCGGAATGGAAAGATATACCGGAGCTAGGTGTAGGAGAGAAGATGTTGATCAAGGCGATTGCACTCGCCTTCAAGGTCAATGAGGACAGGGTTGTGAAACTCTACAGGGAGTTAGGAGACTTGGGAAGAGTCGCCGAGAGGTTGTGTAGCGAGTACCGGTCCAAGCTTAAGGGGGCCGGGCAAGGCCTCCTAGCATTCATGGGTGGTACTGAGGAAGCCAAGCTGACTGTATCGAGAGTCTACGAGAGCTTATACAAGATTGCTAGTGCGCAGGGAGAGGGGAGCAGGGACCTAAAACTAAGGATACTTGCTGGTTTGCTAGCAGACGCCAAGCCCCTCGAAGCCAGGTATATTGTAAGGTTCATAGAGGGCCGTCTCAGAGTGGGAATAGGTGATGCAACAGTCCTAGATGCACTAGCCACAGCGTTTGGCGGAGGAGTTCATGCAAGAGAGGTGATAGAGCGTGCCTACAACCTCCGTGCAGATCTCGGTCTGATAGCGAGGATCGTCGTTGAGAAGGGAATTGAAGCGTTGAGGGAGGTTAGACCGAGCGTAGGAACCCCGATAAGACCAATGCTGGCTGAGAGAGGAAGGGACCCAGCTGAAATACTTAGGAAAGTTGGTGGAAGGGCGCTGGTCGAGTACAAGTACGACGGGGAACGCGGACAGATCCACAAGAAGGGCGATACAGTATACATATTCTCGAGGAGGCTTGAGAACATCACCTCGATGTACCCTGACGTTGTAGAGATGGTAAAGAAGCATGTGAAAGCGGATGAGGCAATAATCGAGGGGGAGATTGTCGCAATTGACCCCGAGACACTCGAACTCAGACCCTTCCAGGAGCTAATGCAAAGGAAGAGGAAATATGACATACATAAGATAATGAAAGAGGTTCCTGTTGCCGTCTTCTTATTCGATATAGTGTTAAGGGATGGTCAAGACTTAACGATGAAGCCACTACTCGAGAGGCGTAAGAACCTGGAGGAGATAATTGAGAAAAGCGACACATTCACGCTTGCGACATCGATGATAACCAGTGATCCCGACGAGCTCTGGAACTTCTTCCTCAAGGCTATCGAGGAGGGCTCGGAGGGAGTAATGGTCAAGGCAGTGCACGATCAGAGCATCTACAGGGCTGGTATAAGGGGCTGGCTATGGGTGAAGCTCAAGAAGGACTACAAGAGCGAGATGACTGACACCGTGGACCTCGTGGTAGTAGGCGCATTCTATGGTAAGGGTAAGCGTGGAGGTAAGCTGAGCAGTCTGCTAATGGCCGCTTACAACCCAGATACAGACACCTTCAGAACAGTCTGCAAAGTGGCGACAGGGTTCACTGACGAGGAGCTAGAGAGAATGCAGGATATGCTGAAAGAATACATTATCCCCCATAAGCATCCACGCGTCGATTCAAGGCTGACTCCCGACGTGTGGCTCGAGCCCAAAATAGTAGCTGAGATCCTGGGCGCGGAGTTGACCCTATCACCAATGCATACATGCTGCTTGGGCAATGTGAGGCCGGGGGTTGGCATATCTATAAGGTTCCCAAGATTCATTAGGTGGAGGCCTGATAAGGCGCCAGAGGATGCAACCACGGAAGAGGAGCTATATGAGATGTACAGGCGACAGTTGAGGAAGGTTGAGGAGGAAGTCAAAGCGTAGAAAGAGGCTGTTAAGGGACCTAGTCAGGCAAAGGGCGGAGATACTGTATGGTATAGCCAGAGATGAGGCTAGAAGAGGAAACCTCGAATACGCCTCGAGGCTGGGAAGCCTCATAAAACAATTATCGCAATCAACCGGAGTACGCCTCCCACGTAGCCTAAAGAGGAATCTGTGCAAGAACTGCAGCCTCCCACTCATACCGGGCGTTACGGCTACGTATAGGTTGAGAAGCCAGGGCAGGTTTTCCTACATAGTAATTAAGTGTGTTAGATGCGGATGGATTCATAGGAGACCGTACAAGAAGGGTGTCAGTGTTGGAGAGGATAGTAGATAGGGTGAAGAAGGCTCATCACGACTCGCCGGACGTGCTAATAGGGAAGAAGGGCCTGACAGAGGACGTGTTGAAGGAGATAGACAACAGGCTGAAGAAGAAAGAGGTTGTCAAGGTGAAGATGCTGAGGACAGCAGTAGAGTCTGGAAGGGCTAGAAAGGAGATGGCCAAGAAAGTTGCAAGCCTACTGGGAGCCCGGCTAATGGGGGTAAGGGGGAGGACGTTCGTCTTATACAGGCCCAAGAAGAAATAGTGTTTTTAATGTCCAGCTCCTGCGTTAGCTGGTAAGTGGGGAAGGTGGAGTAGGAGATGGTAACTGCACTAGAGGTCCCAGCGGATCTATTGATAAAGAGGGTTGCAGAGAAGCTGAAGAAGTATGAGCAGATCAAGCCGCCGGCATGGGCTTACTTTGTAAAGACAGGTGTCCACAAGGAGAAGCCCCCGGAGGACCCCGACTGGTGGTATGTAAGGGCGGCTTCAATGCTGAGGAAGATGTATAAGAGTGGAGAGCCGATCGGAATAGAGACCTTCAGGACCATATACGGTGGTAGGCAGAATAGGGGCTCCGCGCCCGAGCACTTCAGAAAGGGTTCGGGGAGTATAGTAAGGAAAATACTACAACAGCTGGAGGCAGCTGGACTAGTTGTCAAGGTGCCTGGCAAGGGAAGGACCCTCTCACCAGCGGGTAGGAGTCTTCTCGACAAGACGGCCAAGGAAATACTCCAGGAACTCGTAAAGGAGAGGAAGGACCTAGAGATCTACCTCTAATCCTCTCCCAAGCCTAAAACCATAATCCTCTGGTATCCGTGGTTCTAGACGTAGCTATAGAAGCGGTACTACTCGTCCAGCCGTGTGTATTCGTTCTCCTCTTAGACCCCTCTTATTAAAACCCTCAACTCCACCGATAACGTAAACGGGGTGGGTAACAGTGAGCATGGACGACAGAGAACTCGAAGAAATTAGGAGGAGGAAGCTGCTGGAGCTGCAGAGACAGCTGGAAGAGGAGGAGAAGAGGAAGGCTCTTGAAGCCGAGATGAGGGCTAGGAAAGAAGCAATACTAAGGCGTATTCTAACCGATCAGGCAAGAGAGAGGCTGGCCAACATTAGACTTGTAAAACCAGAGCTTGCTGAGGCGGCAGAGAATCTCATTATTCAACTCGTGCAGGCTGGCCAGTTAATTCCCCCGGTGACTGATGAACAAGTAAAGGCTTTATTGCTGAGACTAGACTCTCAGGCCAGGCGAGAGTTCAAGATACGCTTCGAGAGAAAGAAGTAGGTGTAGCGGGATGGCAAGGAACAAGCCGCACGCGAGGAAGCTAAGGCTGGCCAAGGCCTTGAAGATGAACAGGGCTATACCTGCATGGGTTATTATAAAGACTATGAGAAGGGTGACCTTCAACCCGGTAAGGCGTCACTGGAGGGTAAACAAGCTGAAGAAGTAGGGTGGTGGTAGTGGCTGAGAAAGAGAAGCTAGTCGAGGCTAGGGTGTACAATGTCAACCTCTCACGAGTCTACTGGGGTAGGAGGACTAACAGGGCGGATAGAGCTGTCAAGCTACTGAGGGAGTTCGTGAAACGTCACACCAAGGTAGACAGGGTGTTGATCACGAACGAGGTCAACAATTACATTTGGAGCAGGGGCCGTGAGAAGCCGCCTAGAAGGATCTCCGTGCTAGTAAAGATAGTTGAGAAGGCTGAAGAAGAAGAGGAAGAGGAGAAGATAAAAGAGGCGAGAGTATACCTGGCGCCGAAGAAGTTCAAGCCCGGCAAGGTCGAGTTAGCGGCGAAGAAGTAGACATAGTTAATATACTATGCTGAATAAGGCCTTTTACGTCGCTCCACTAACTTGTTAACAGGTAGTGAGTGGTGCAGTAGTATGGTGAAATTCGAAGTACAGACGCTGAGTATAATGGGCAACTCCAATGTTGGAGTGTACATTTTCGCTACCGACTCATACGTGCTAGTACCTAAAGGCATAGACCCTGAGAAGAAGAATATCATAGCGGAAGTCTTCAAACTAGATCCCATCGAGGTTACTATCGCGGGCACCCGGCTAATCGGTGTCCTGGTGGGAGGCAACGATAAGGGTCTCCTTGTTCCTACGAACATTGAAGATGACGAGTTGAGATTGTTAAAGAAGAGCCTTGGCGACAGTGTGATAGTTGAAACACTGCCATCGAGGAATAACGCTATTGGAAACCTTATCGCGGCCAACTCCAAAGCAGCACTCGTCTACCCCGAGCTCGAGAAGAGTGCCTTGAAGATTATACGTGACACTCTCGACGTCGAGGTTTTCGAGAGGCCGATTGCGGGAGTATCGACTGTGGGCAGCGTTGTCGCTGTTACCGGGAGGGGAGGCTTGGTCCACCCTGATGCCACTGAGGAAGAGGTTAAGTTTTTGTCTGATACTTTCGGGGTCCCCTTCCTAACCGGAACGGTTAATTTTGGCGTTGCCTTCGTGAGAACAGGATTGGCGGCGAACTCGTGGGGGGCCATAGTAGGGGAAGAAACAAGTGGCCCTGAGATAGCCCGTATCCAGATGGCCCTGGGAGGTGGTGAGTGATGTCGGATGTCAAGATATACCTGGTAAGCGGGGAGATGATGCTGTCACACGACAGGTTCCCCGAGTGGAGGAAGTTTAGCATCTATGTTAGGGCAGTAAAGCCCGAGGACGCTATTGAAAAGGTTTACAGTGACCTGGGTAGCAGGCACAAGCTCAAACGCTACCATATCAAGATAAAGGAGGTAAAGGAAGTAAGCCTTGATGAGGTAGACGACCTGAGAGTAGTGCGTCTATCAATGTTAACCAAATGGGTGAAGCCCTAGTGTCTAAAGAGCAGAGAAAGCCGCAACAACTAGTGGTAGACCCAAACACTCTCATATTGCAGGCGCAGGAGCTAGCTCAAGTTATGGAGAACATGAGGAATCTGCTAGCCACTCTTACAGCTAGGAAGGATAGTCTAATCAGGGCGAGAGAGACCATTGAGGCCATCACTGAGGCCAAAGAGCCTCTACTGATCCCAGCGGATCCGGAGGGCGTGGTCTTCTATAAGGCAGTTCCACATGAATCAAACAAGTTCCTGGTCCATCTAGGCCTCGACGTGTATGCACTACTAGATAAAGAAGCGGTTATTGAGAAGATAAAGAAGAAGGAGTCCGAGCTCGATAAGGAGATAAAGATAGTAAGCGAGAGACTCGAGGAGGCTAGGAGACAGTATGAGGCAATCCAGTCAATACTACAGCAACTAGCTGTAGCAGCCCAGGCACGCCAGGAAGGACTAGAGAGGAAGGCAAAGTAATCCTGGAGGCTTATAGATCACTTCAACACTATACTCCTTTCAAACGAGGTGCCCCCTGGTTGTTCGATAAGTTAAAGAAGGCATTCAAGCGAACGGTTAGCGACCTTAAAAGCAAGG
>JAADGB010000040.1 GCA_013152575.1 Thermoproteota archaeon
TATGTCATGTGGGTTTATGAAATGGTCGACTACGATGATCATCTTCGTGAGACTGGTTTGTCCTATGCCCCAGAGGCCCATCATTATCTTCTTGCCGTGGCCTGGGTACTTTTTCTTTATTGAAACTATCATGAGTCCTTGGAATACACCATACACTGGGAATGTCACGTCTACTATCTCTGGGAAAATAGTTTTCATTATTGGTAGGAAGACTCGTTCGACAGCCTTTCCTATCACCGCATCCTCCAGTGGTGGAAGGCCTACAATAGTCCCTACGTAGATTGGATTATTCCTATGATAGATTCTATCAACTGTTAATACGGGGTACTTCTCTATAGGCATGTCATAGAAGCCCCAGTGGTCGCCGAAGGGTCCCTCGTTTTCTAGCTTTGATAGTTGAACTCGGCCTTCGATGACTATTTCAGCGTTTGCTGGCACCATTAACCCGTTTTCTAGCTCTACTACTTCGAGCCCTTTTCCTCGAACTATGCCCGCGAACAGGAGCTTGTCGAGAGGGTAGGGCACCGGTGCCACTCCAGTGAATATTGTTGCCGGGTCAGCTCCAATCACTATCGCCACTGGTAGTTCCTCGTTTCTCTCTACTGCCTCGCGGAAAGCGTGTGATCCTCTCTTATGTATCTGCCAGTGAATTACTGCTCTATGGGAATCCTTAATCATGACACGGTAGATACCCATATTGGTTATCCCGGTTTCCGGGTTCCGGGTCACAACGAGGCCTAGGGTGATGTATCGGCCTCCGTCAAGTGGCCAGGTCTTAAATGCAGGTATTTTGTCGAGCGGGTCCCTCTCGATAACATTATCTTGGAAACCCGCCTTTCTAACACGCTTTGGAAGGTATGATGCTAGCTCTTTAACCTCCCACAAACGGGAGATCTTCTCCCTTAGCCTTGTTGGCGGTGCACTGGATATTGATTCAGTGAATCTCTCGCCAATCTCTTCTAGTTTATTGACTCCAAGTACTTTAGCGAAGGCTTCGATGTCCGGGAAGATGTTGCCTGCGATCCTCCACCCTGGATATCCCTCTATATTCTCGAAGAGTACTGCTGGGCCTTTAGCATACATTATACGCCTCAGGAAATGAGGGATCTCCAGAACTGGTGAGAGGGGCTTGTTAACGCGGATTAGTTTTCCCTGGTCTTCCAGCCATTTAAGGTAGTCTCTCAGGTCGTTAACTACAATCGGCACAATTTACACCTTCAAGTTCTCTTAATGATTGGGAGTTAAAATTAGAAGGTATTGGGTATTGTTATATTGAGGCCTCCGTCTTGCCGACTTCGTGCGCTCTCTCGATTAAGGTTGATATGAGCTGGTAGACGTCTTCTATTACTTCTATCGCGTCCTTGCTTCCGGTCTCCACTAGGTAGAGTTCCTCCTCTAGTTTACGGCTTGTCTCTTCCGATACGAGTTCGCTGAAGTTCTCTACTAGATAATTGTATACAGTGATTCCGGATTTGGTTGGTATGAGGTAGCTGAGCCGCTTGCTCTCGATAATGTAGCCGTGTCTCCTGTTTGCTTCGAGTATCTTTGCATATGTGCTTGGTCTACCGAGGCCGCGTTCTTTCATCATCTTGATTATGTCTCCACTCTTGTATAGGGTTATTCTGCTTGAGCGTATCACCTTGGCCTCAATTATTGGTATCCTCTGTCCTGCTACTAGGCCTGCTGCCCATGCTCTTATTCTCGGCTTGTATACTAGGTGGTAGCCCTCTCCTTCATACCCTACTATCGCCTCGAACTTCTCGGTTAGGTCTCCTAGTGCTATCTCTACCTCACCGACTACTGCAGTGGAGGGCTTCATCTGGCTGGCTATGAATCTTCTAAATATCAGGTCGTATAGCTTGATGTGGGCTCTGGTTAGCTTAATCGGCACCTTTAGAGAGCCGTCATAGATCTTCCTCTCAAGCTCCTCTGCGTCGATCGGCCGTGTTGGGCGGATCGCTTCGTGGGCCCCTTCTTTGCCCCATGACCTGGGCTTGTATAGCCTCATCAGCCCTTTCGATTCGAGGTATTGAGCCGCAATCGACATTCCTGCCTTTGATATCCTCGTTGAGTCGGTTCTGTGGTAGGTTATGAGTCCGCTCTCGAATAGGTCTTGAGCTAGCTTCATGACGAATCTTGCATTGTAGCCGTATCTTCGAGATGCCTCGTAGAGTAGGGAGTCCGTTGTGAATGGGGGTGGTGGGTTGTGTTCTTCTTTCCAGTACTTTGAGCTTACTACTCTCAGCCACTTTTCTTCCTGGAGCTTCTTAGCCTTTTCACGTTCTTTCGTGAAGAAGTATACTCTTCCTCCCTCAATCTTTACACTGATCTTGTATCCGATCTCCTCCTTATACTTCATGTATCTATCGATTATCCATCCAAGTACTGGTGTCTGGACTCTTCCAGCACCATACCATCTCTTACCGTAAATAGACCATAGGTGGCTACTGAGGTAGAAGCCTATCCATCTATCCTCTATTCTCCTGACTATTTGTGCAGTTACGAGTCTCTCATCGATACCTTTAGCTTCTCTTAATGCCTCTATTATCGCGTTTCGTGTTACTTCATGGAATCGTCCTCTCTTGATATTGCTGTTGTAGGGTCTCAGTGCTAGGTAGACGTCCCATGCTATCTTCTCTCCCTCCCGGTCTGGGTCTGTTGCTATAACGACCTCGTCTACCTCTGTTGCGAGCTTGCGTAGAAGACTAACTGTTCTAGACGCGTCAAGCACGTTGGTTGAACCGCAGCGTGGACAAGGGGTTGTTCCCGCGTATTGGTAACCGCACTCGAGACATCTTCTTATTGGGGCGTAGATTGGCGCTATTCTCCCACCTTCAACTATGACTCCATAGGTTCCCTCTCCATCGATCGAGAGATCATAGAGGTGTCCTCTTGTAGCAGTTATAGTCAGTAGATAGACTGTTCCAGTCTCGGGGTCTGATGCGCTAGTCTCGTAGATCGTGAGGCGTCCTCTCCTTCTCCTACTGGGCCTGCCCCAGAACCATGCTATTGTTCTAGCTTTGGTTGGTGACTCCACGATTAAGAGGACGGACTTTACCGATACCTTCTTACCCTTACCTCTCCTGCTAGCGTCCACCCTCTTCAATTCGACTTTGAGGTCTACCTGGGTTATATCGACAGGCTGGCTACTCGTATACCATGAAAGCCTCTCCCAGAGTGCTTCTATCAAGTGGAGCCGCTTCTCTAGGATTACGCTGAGACCATAAGTCATGGCTCCCTTGAGAAGCCTACTTGTCCTCCCGCTAGCCTGGAGATAAGTCGGGGCATCGGGTATTATCACGTAGAGCACTCCGTCCCTGTTTTCTAGCACGATACCGCCTATCCTGAGGGTCTCTCCTGGCCCAATCATGGACTCGAACTCTTCTCCAGCCCTATTAGCTGCTTGCTTCATCGTCTCAACGAGTTCCTGAAGGAGGCCTTCCGGCTTTATCCTACCCTTGTAGGCTGCGGTCACTATAAGTGTATCAGTGAGCTTGTCCATCAGTTTCCTTATCTTGTCAATGTACTCCTTCGCCCAGTCCCGTCCATTATCCTGCAGGTAGTAGAGGAAGGCGAGGAGTCTGCGTGGGTTCGCAACCGAGTCTTCGAATAATTGTAACCGTGCGGGAACGCCTACGAACACGGCGTATCTAACCTTTTCAGGGAGATCGAGTCCTCTCACGATGACTCCATACCTACTAGCTACGCCTACGAGTACGCTGACCTTGCCAGACGCTAGTTTCTCGATGCTCCTCCTTGACCCTGCTAGAGCGAGTGCAGAGTTTATCCCCGCCTCTTGTAGCTTCTTGTTAACCAGTTTAGCAACACTCTTACCCAGGGTTTGAGATACGAAAATGACTCCGCCATCTCCAAGCTCTCTCACGAGCTCTACTACATCGTTGATCGGATCCTCTGTTAACTTATACGCGTCAAGAACATTCCTCATGTAATCTGTGCCGCCACCCACTTCGAAGCCTAGGAGCTCCTTGAAGAGTAGATGTTTGATGCCTCTCGGCCGGCCCGTTGCTGATGCTATGACTAGTTGGCCTTGGTCTCCAATGATGTTTGCTCTGAGCTCGGCTTCGAGTTCTGCAACCTTTTTCCTTAATTCCTCGATTTTCTGTTCTATGCCAGCTGCGAGCGCCGCATAGAGCTTGAGTTTTGTCTTAACTAGCTGTTCCGCTATTGATATGGTATCCTCTGAGAAGCCGAGCAGTAATAGTACTCTGTCCACGTTCTTGCTGCTCCTGAGTAAGCTATCCACGTCATCGACTATGATTAAATTGAAGGGAGCTGCAGCCTTGAGTAGATCGAATCTCCGCTGGAGGAAGCTTGTCGTTGCCACTAAGATGCTATAGTCACCCTTCCCAATCCTCTCAAGCATCTCTTCCTTGAGCTTCTTAGCCATAGAACCATAGTAGTATGCGAGTTTCTCGCCTACAAGCTCCTTCATCCGCGCGGTGACTTGGCGTGCGAGGTTCTCGGTCGGGACGAGGTAGAGTATCTTCCACCCTTCCCTGTCGATCCTGTAGGCGGCATAGGTTTGAAGAAGCGTGGACTTTCCTACGCCAGTCGGAGCGATGATCGCTAGGCTTTCGAGGGATAGTAGCCTTTTAGCCCAGCTGATCTGAGCGCTCCAGAGGCTCGACCCGACTCTCGCCTCGAAATATATTTTGAAGTCGTTGAACCTCTCTTCTAGATCATAAAGCCACAAGTAGGCTTTTAGGGTCCCGCGTTTGGCCAAGGCCTGCGCTATATCGGAAACACCGCCCGCCACATAGCCGGGCAGGCACCTCTCGCAGGGAAGCCCCTTTTCCAACCTCTCCGCAGTTATTTCTCCTCCACAGTTAGGGCAGCTTGTCTTGAATACCGGGTCGAGCCTCTTCATCGCGCAACACCGATTCGCTGGAGACGCGCTTATACCGTGGTAAGCGTCCGGTGTGGCTATTACGATGCCGCATTAGATAATGGAGTTCCCACCCGGTGATACCGGGTTAATAATATCGACGAACACGTGCTCTGCACTTGAAAATATTGATGTTAAGCTTTAACCAGCCCACACTCAATAGTATTATATGGTGAAGAATCGTGAGGAAATTTGGAGATATAATATACACTCCAGAAGAGGCTCCCTCCCAGGTCATCTCTAAGGCTGAGACACACACTCCAAAGATAGAGGCTCCTGACACTGTTAAGAAGGGCGAACCCTTCACGGTCAAAGTAAGAGTTGGGCCTCACGAGATGAAAAGCCATCACTCGATAAGATACGTTGAAATCTGGTTCTACGAGGAAGGCAGGCCATTCAACCCAGTAAGAGTGGCTAAGATCGTCTGGGAGCCAGAGCTAACAGTAGCAGAGGCAAGCGTGACAGTTACACTACAAAAGAGTGGTACACTATATGCAATCAGCTACTGCAACCTACACGGTCTATGGGAGGCACGTAAGGAGATCAAGGTTACAGAGTAACTACCACCACATCGAGATAACGCCTACACTCAATCCAGTGATTAAGATACTAATGAACCCTCCCAGCAGGAGTGCATACAATAATTTCTTCTTTTTTATCCCAAGTAATAAACCGGCGATTGTTCCTGTATAGACTCCTGTAAATGGGAGTGGTATCGCGATAAATAGAACTAATCCGATCCATCCATATTTCTCAACTAGCGGGCTAGCCCGCCCTAAACTACTCTCCTCTATCCATAAAACCAGTCTTTTTACGAGATTGATTCGAGAGAGGAGGCCGTGTTTTCCGGACTCTAGAATCTTCTCTACCGCGGTTGCTAATATAATAG
>JAADGB010000041.1 GCA_013152575.1 Thermoproteota archaeon
ATGCGATTAGTGGGTTTACGTCTATCTCCTGGATGGCTGGGTGGTTTGCGATTATCGAAGACACTCTAATTATTGCGTTGATTATTGAGTTGATGTCTCTTGGTGGCAGGTTTCTGTAGCCTTCGAGTATTCTTCTTGATTTCAGTGCTTTGATCATTCTTCTTGCACGGCACTCGTTTGTTGGTGCTAGGCTTATTGATACGTCTTTGATGGCCTCTACGAATATTCCTCCTAGGCCGAATAGTACGATGGGGCCGAAGGAGGGGTCCCTCTTTGCTCCTATGAAGACCTCTACTCCCTTCCCCGCCATTTCCTGGTATAGTACGCCTGTGATCCTGGCTTGAGGGACCCTGCTCTTCACATTGTTTATGATCTCATCGTATGCGTTTAGGGCCTCATCGCCTCCCTTGACGTTTAGTATGACTCCTCCGACGTCTGACTTGTGAATTATGTCTGGGGATACTATCTTTGCCACTAGTGGCTCGTCTAGCCCGGCGATACAGTATTGGACCTCCTCCCTGCTGGTTGCTAGGCAGTAGTTCGCTACAGGGACCCCGTAGGCTTCGAGGACGGCGAGGGCCTCGTGTTCTAGGAGTTTGCTTCTACCCTCCCTCATCGCCTTCATTAGTATCTCTTCTACTACTGGCTGTGCCTCTATGCCTCCACCTAGGGGGCATAGTGGTTTGGATGCCTCGATTATCGCGTAGAGGGAGCTTGCGGCGCGGTCGGGCATAGTGTATGTGGGGATTCCCCTAGAGTCTAGGTAGTCTTTTACTAGGTCTCCATAGTCTGAGCCTATCGTCATTGCTACGCCCGGCTTCTTATTCTTCCATATCCAGTCAGCTATGATGTCGGCTACACGTATGCTCATTGTTGCTGGCTGGACTGGGGCGAGGACTAGGACTGAGTCGAAGAAGTCTTCTCCCTCTAGGCTCTCCAGGACCAGCTTGTAGTCATCGTCTGTGGCTTGACCGGTTAGGTCTATGGGGTTTGATAATGCAACTATTGGTGGGAGTTTCTCCGCTAGCCTCCTCTTTACATCCTCGGGTATGGGCGGTATGCTTAGCCCCTTGAGTGCGAGGGCGTCGGTAGCGATTACTCCTGGCCCTCCAGCGTTTGTTAGGACTAGGACTCTGCCCTCGGCTTTTAGGTGTGACATGTACGCGAGGGCTTTGGCCCAGTCAACGAACTCCGTCGCGTTCCCGGCCTCGACGGCTCCCGCTTCCCGTATTGCCGCTTTGAATACATTGTAGTCTCCTGCCAGTGCCGCCGTATGGCTTTTCGCCGCCCGTGAGCCTGTGGTGGTCCGGCCTCCCTTCAGTATAACTACTGTTTTCCCGTTGTCTCTGGCTTTTCGTATCGCCTCTACTAGTGGTCGTCCTCGTCCCGGGGAGACTCCCTCTATGTATACCATTATGGTTCTCACGTACTCTTGGGATGCGTAGTAGTCTATGATGTCTGCCTCGTCTACGTCGGCCTTGTTGCCTATGTTTATCGCCTTCACTATGCCTACTCCCTCGTTGGCGAGCCAGTCCATCATTGTAGTTAGGAAGGCGCCGCTCTGGCTCACAACCGCGATGTAGCCTCTCGGGGGTCTCTTCATCTTCTCTGGTGGGAGGAAGAACGTGTCTAGCCCGTTGACTGTATTGTATACTCCTATACAGTTGGGTCCGACTATCCTTACACCGTACTTCCTGGCGGTCTCAACTAATTGCTCTTGGAGCTTTGCTCCTTCGCCCCCCGTCTCGGCGAATCCCCCTGCTACGATTATCGCTCCCTTTACTCCCTTCTCGCCGGCCTCACGGACGGCTTCGATTGTTCTATCAGCTCTTACAGCTATCACTGCCAGATCGACTTCGTCGGGGATGTCTAGTATGCTCGGATAGCTCCTCACGCCAAGGATCTCCTTGTATTTTGGGTTTACTGCGTAGACTCTTCCCTTGAATGACCTGGTTAGGTTTCTAAGCATCTCGTGGCTGAAGGCTCCAGGCCTACCTGATGCACCTATGAGCGCGACGGTTTCCGGGTAGAAGAATACCTCTACTGTCTCGTTACCCATGCCATACCCCAGCCATCTCGTTCGGAGGGCCATAATAATAACGATGGGATTATACAGGCATATACCGGGCTTGTAGGGTGTATACTCGTGGCCGCGGGCTATGTCTCGACGAGGATGGTTAAGGAGTTGGAGCCGGGTTCTAGGGTTAAGGTTCGTGGATGGGTCTATAGGCATAGGGACCTCGGCAGGAAGGTCTTCATCGTATTGAGGGACGCCGACGGAATCCTCCAGCTGGTTGCTGACGAGGCCTATACGCCACAGAAGTATGTTGAGGAGGCTAGGAATGCCTCGATAGAATCCAGCATCATCGCAGAGGGCGTCACAGCCAGGGACCCCAGGGCTCCTGGAGGAGTAGAGCTCCGGCTTGAGAGGCTGGAGATCGTGGGTCCCTCTGAGGACTTCCCTATTAAGGGTGGTGAGGGAATAGACTACCTCCTAGATATTAGGCACTTGTGGATTCGGAGTAGGAAGCTGACGGCTATGTGGAGGATAAGGCAGACAGCCTTCAAGGCCTTCCGAGAGTTCTTCGAGTCCAGGGGATTCTGGGAGGTCAGCCCACCCATGCTGACCCAGGCGGCTGTTGAGGGAGGTGCTACACTGTTTAAGGTCGACTTCTTCGGCAAGCCAGCCTACTTGACTCAGAGCAGCCAGTTCTATCTGGAGGCGTTGATATTTAGTCTTGAGAGGGTGTGGACTCTAGCCCCCAGCTTCCGTGCTGAGAGGAGTAGGACGAGGAGGCATCTCTACGAGTACTGGCACCTGGAGGCTGAGGAGGCTTGGGTCGGTATGGAGGGTGAGATGAAGCTGGTTGAGGAGCTAGTCGCTTATACTACGAAGAGGATTCTTGAGGAGAGGCTCGAGGAGCTATCACTGTTGAAGAGGAAGACGGAGCTCCTTGAACCCGCCTTGAAGACCCCGTATCCGAGGATACGTTATGAGGAGGCTATTAGGAGGCTGCAGGGTAAGGGGGTAAAGATAGAGTATGGCGATGACCTAGGCGCTGATGAGGAGAGGCTGTTAACAGAGGATTTCGACACGCCATTCTTCATAACACACTTCCCGATGGAGTTGAAGAGCTTCTATATGAAGCCCGACCCGCAGAACCCGAGGGAGGCGTTGGCATTCGACCTTCTAGCCCCTGAGGGAGTGGGCGAGATAGTGGGTGGTAGTGAGAGGCAGGACGATTACCAAGCGCTCTACAAGCAGATAGAGTCGAGAGGATACAACCCCGAGGACTACCAGTGGTATCTCGACCTCAGGAAGTATGGTAGCGTTCCGCACAGCGGTTTCGGCCTTGGAGTAGAGAGGTTCCTAATGTGGATAACCGGAGTCAACCATGTGAGGGACACGATACCCTTCCCGAGGTTCAGGGATAGGATATACCCGTGAGGGTCCCTCTATGACCCTAAACCAAGTCATATTCAATCCGATCGGCGTCGTGACCCGCGGCATAGACGCTGTTAGTAAGGCGAGTATACGCTCGAAGATAGAGTTTGTTGGGGAGGTAAAGGTCTTCGACGAATACCTGGAGGCTCTCGAAGGGATAGAGGAGTATTCACACGTCTACATTATATCATTCCTCCACAAGGCTGAGAGGCGGACAATCACAAATGCCTCAAGACACGGGGGTCCCTCGAGGATAGGCGTATTCTCCACCCGTTATCCCGGGAGGCCTAACCCCATAGGGTTAAGCCTGGTTGAGATAGTGGGGATTACTGGAGGGAGGCTTCTGCTCAGGGGGTTGGACCTGTATACGGGGACCCCTGTTCTTGACATTAAGCCCTATGACTACCACTCTATAGTCTGTAAGCCACGGGTCCCTAGGTGGCTCTATGAGATGTGGGCTGAGAAGAGAAGTATATATGAGGAGTATGGCTGGCCGGGTCCCTTCTGCCCTTGAGCGGACTTTACCTAGATGTCCCCCTTATGGTTGTGATTCGCGGCGTTTGATAGAGCGTTTATGAATTCAGCGTTCACGTCACTTATGCTGTTATAGTTGATGAAGGTGGATAGCGAGGAGCTCAACTGATCTATTGTGGCATCGTCTGGTAATGCTGCGCAATCAATGGGTTCCGTCGAGTTTGATAGCGCGTATGCCTGTATGTTATTCTGGAGGGTTGCAAAGTAGTATTGAACACTCTCTAATGCATCCATCAACTGTTGCGGGGGTTCTTCTCCCTTAGCAACGTATGAGATGTACACGTATCTCTTCATTTGCTGTGCATTGTCAGCCCCTGACGCAAGTTGCGCCAAGAAGTAGACGTAGGAGTCCGGCTCGTTCTCTTTCAAGAGGTAGGGACTACAACCGTACTTCTCTAGACTATTCTTTAGGTTCTTCAGGGTTATTACTGCATCGTTTAGGTTCATTGCCGCGTCTTTAGCCCCGATAAACGATGACTTCTCGATGTTTGACAATGTTTTATGAGTTGTCCAGTATATCCATCCGGATAGGCTTGCTAGTAGTATTATGATTATTAGTGATGCTTGTAGAAGTCTCGTTTGGTTCATTTCGTCCCCTACCGGGTATTAGGCCTTATCACACTACTGTTATAAATATATTATAGAAAAGGATTATTAGATTAGTGATATCACGAGTGTCTATCCTGTTGTTTGAGTTTATAGTAGTCTATGTAGACGAAGATTGACACTATGTCTATGACTATTATCCCATATGTTTCTATGACCGCGGCGCTCGGCCAGCCGAATATACTGTCTAGTATGATGGCTATGGGGAATGCGGCGAGCGAGGAGGCGAAGCCTGCAAAGGCTAGTGGACTGCGGAGTCTCCTCCATAATCCCAGTGATGTTATTATGAGTGCTACATCTGCTTGGATAAAGAACCATGTTGATACGAAGGTGTGGGGCCTTGTCCCGCTAGGAAATATGCCGATGAGGGCTAGGAAGACTCCGGCCAATATCATGTATGAGCCTCCCATTACCTCTATCTTGTTAGAGGCTAGTCCTGTGATTGATATGCCGTAGAGGCCTAGTAGTAGGCCTACGAGCATCAGACCGTAATTGTACAGTTCTGGGCAGCAGCTCATTGATCCGCCGAAATCACTGTATGCATGCTTTGTGAATATGAACCAGTCGCTGTTCAGGTGCCAGGATAATCCTATCACTATCCATGCTACAACTACTGCTACAGGACCAGTGTGGAGTAGTGTCCTCCAATACTTTTCCATCCTATATGCACCGGCTCGGGGTCAAGATAAAATATGTTGATTTATAGAAAAATAATGAGTATTTAATTATGGCTAAGCAGGGCCTAGGATCCTGGCGATCTTCTTGCCCGTGTAGGGGCTTATGGCGAAGGCGATCTTTACCTTCCTGCCTTTCTTGGTTGTCCTGATCTCGACAGTGTACTTGTCGGTCTCGAAGGGCTTCTTAGCTACAATATCGAAGAATTTTAGCTTCTCTGCCATACCAGTCCACCTCGTGTTCTTCATTATACTATCGCTAGGCGAGAGCCGATATAAGCGTTACGCCATGATATCATAACTATCGCTATAAATGACGACATTCTAACACTAAATTATAATAATTGTGATCGGAAATAAGTAGAAAAGCTGTATTACCGATTACCAAGAATACCACTAATCGAACAAAAAAGCATACATAGAAAACAAGAAAAAAGGATACGAGAACCACAATCATATAATACCTTAATCCATCTAATCAAGAGGCTCAACTACTAGATACTGATTGTAACTCCAATTGAATGGTATTACAGAACAGGAGTCAATGTAAACAGGACTACAGGCATCAATAGAGCAATCCCCAATACAGGTAAAATTATTCAGAAACGACTAGGATAACCATTGCTGGTAGCAAAACCTTGATAAGCCCAAAAAGTACAAGGACCATAAGCGGTGGGCCCGTAGCTCAGCCAGGACAGAGCGCCGGCCTTCTAAGCGCATGGAAGGCCTGCCTGTGCGGGAGACGCCGGCGGTCCCGGGTTCAAATCCCGGCGGGCCCGCCACCAGCTACTCCTTAGGCCATCTTTACATCATTAGTATTATATTTATGTTTAAAATTAACTATATAGTAGTGGAATCTAACATGTAAGTGATCTCGAAATAACTTCTATGTAAATACACTATCTATAAAGGACCTGTTTCGGGTGTTTTCACCGGTGCTTAGGTATGGATAGGAAAACTGGAGGCATATTCGGTACAGTTGCTAGTATAGTGGCTGCTCTATTAATATTATATGTGTTAATAGACATCTATAATAATGGTTTAGATAGCATTTTCACCGCACCCACAGTATATATTATGGCAGGTTTGATTGTCTCGGGCGTCTTTGCATTGATTGGTTATTGGCATTATACTCTAGAGGCTAGGTGGCGTATGCAGAACTTATCGCCTGTTGCACTAGCGATTGGTGCCCTTGGCGTTGTCTTGGGATACCTTTATGGTCCCATGATTGGCGGTTCATTGATCGTCCTAGCATACATCATAGAATTATTCGTCGGCATATGCCTATACGAAGACTTCAGGTCGACATCGCCTACGGGAGCGAAGCTATTCCTAGTTGGGGTTGTCGTATTCATGGTATTCCTACCAGTGATTCTAGTTGTTAAAGAGGCCGCTCTTGTATCAGCGATTGGCGATACTGTTAAGATAGCTGGCTTACTAGTCGTGCTTAGGGAACTGATAGAATAGTATGCTAATCCCTCTTGGGTGGGATTTACCCGGGCTTTCTAATGAGTGTATTGTTCCCCTATTATTACGTGGTTATAAAGTGGTGTTTCTATCGATTTCTTATGGTGTATTGACATTGTTAAATGAGGGAGCAAAAGCACACAAGCTTAGGAATGAAGTATACATTGTCGATGGCGTGAGGACGCCGATAGGAAAGTTTGGTAGGAGTCTACGGGATGTTCCAGCGGTTGATCTGGCAGCTTTCACGGTTAAGAAGCTTCTCGAGAGAGTAGATGTTGATCCCTCAATGATTGACCACGTATTCTTCGGCCATGTGATCAGGGCCGGTACAGGAATGAATACGGCCAGGCAGGCGGCTTTGAAGGGTGGGATCCCCTACGGGGTCGATGCGACAACGGTTGATATGGTCTGTGCTAGTGGTATGAAGGCACTTATTGACGCGGCCCAGTTCATAGAGTCGGGAGCCTTTAGCCTAGTCTTAGCTGGCGGTATGGAGTCGATGAGTAACGCCCCATTCATATTGACGAGCCGGGTTAGATGGGGGGTTAAACTGGTCTACAAGGGATACCTTCCTGTTCGAGATGCTATGGTGCATGAAGGTCTCTATGATCCATTATTCGATAAGGTAATGGGTGAGGAGGCCGATGAAACTGCCAGAGAGCATGGTGCGACGAAAGACGAGCTGGACTGGATAGGATACGAGAGCCATATGAGGGCGGCGAAAGCTTGGGACAACGGCTACATGGATAGGTTCGTTGAGCCATTCGAGTATAACGGTAAGATTCTCCTCGAGACCGATGAGGGTATACGCCGGGATACGACGCTGGAGAAGATAAAGAGGATACCGCCAGCATTCTCGCCAGATGGTTTCCATACTGCTGCTACAAGTAGCCAGCTCAGCGATGGAGCCGCTAGCGTATTGGTGGCGTCGGCCGATAAGGTAAAGGAGCTAGGGTTGAAGCCTATTGCTAGGATCGTGGGCTGGGCTGTAGGGGCGGTTCACCCGACTAGGTTCCCTTACGCTCCAGTAGTTGTTGTTAGGGAGCTGTTGAGGGTATTGGGATGGAGTGTCGGCGACGTTGACTTCTGGGAGAATAATGAGGCTTTCGCCGTCAACAGCTTCCTCATGCACAAGCATCTCGGCGTGCCATATGAGAAGATGAACGTTCATGGCGGAGCAATAGCGTTGGGACATCCGCTGGGGATGAGTGGTGCTAGGATAACGCTTGAGTTGGCGAACGTGCTCTCGATACACGGTGGTAAGCGGGGAATAGCTAGTATATGTCATGGTCTTGGAGGGGCCGCTGCCATAGCTATTGAACTGGTCTAGGCCCAAGCCATCACACTGACTACCACGGTATTTGAGGGGAGTGGGAGGAGTAGTGCTTGCACTGATCCTGTTACGTTCTCGATGAATTCATCTATCTGATTTATGTAGTCTTCCCCGAGATACTTGTATGCCTCAACATGCCCTGCCCCTTCGACTATTATCGCGTGGCCATTCGGGCTCTTTTGAGCCATCTCTCTTGCCTCGTCCGGAGTGACTAGGGGATCCTCAGTGCCAGCTATCACTAGGAGTGGTTTATTTATCGAGTCGAGCTTGATAGGGCCGAAGTCTGTGCTCTCTCCGACAAATACTCGTCCCCAGAATCCTACCAGCTTGGAGTATGCCTCTGGTATCCCCATCTTTGCCTTTAGCCATCTTGGAACGACTGTGTTTAGGTTTGGATACGGGGAGTCTGCTATTATTGCTACTACCCTGTCATCGTTTATACCTGACATTATGGCGACAACAGCGCCCATGCTGTAGCCTAGGAGGACGATGGGCCTGTCAGGATAGTTTGTAGCTATGAAATCTATGATTGCTGGTGCATCCTCCCTTGACTCGACTAGTCCTATGGTTGTTGTGTCTCCTCCGCTCTCTCCATGTGCTCTGAAGTCGAACATGACTATTCTGTATCCTCGGGCGCTAAGGTCTTTGGCTATTTGGAGGAGTCCGGTGCTTGCTTTACAGCTTGTGTAGCCATGCATGATGATTATTATGGGTTCTTTTTCTGGTGCGGACGGTTCTATAATCCAGCCTTTTAACATTATGTCGCCAACATTCGTTTCTACGTCAGTGTATTTGAGTCCGAAGTCTGAGGGCTTGTTATTATAGTCGCAGCGTGGTGGGTGGAGGCTGGCGTATGCTATGTAGGCTGGTATAATCACTACGATTATGAGTATGAAGATAACTAGGATGGATAGGGCTACTTTCTTCTTCGATAGTCCCATGTAATGGTCACCCACCCACTCGGGTGGGATTGATGGTTATTCAATTTTGCCTGGTTTTGATATATAAAATTAATTGATAATGAATTAAAACAGCTACATTCTTATCATGATCCTAGTTGGTAGACCGTTCTCGTAGACGACCTCCAGCTTTAGCTCGAGGTCACCTAGTTTTGCTAGTGGCTCTACTTCCTTCCTCACCCTCTCCATCGCAACTATCCTGTTCTGGAGGCTCCTAACTACATCTACTAGTATGTCGAACTCCTGCTTGGGTGTAGGGTTCACTACAGCTTTAGCGGTTCCCAGCGAGATCTCGGTGCCACCTATCTTTGCGCCGCTTGCTGTCTCTGCGAGTAGGCTCTCTAGTCGAACTAGGACCTCTGCCTTAGCCTTAGCTCCTTCTAGCCTCCTTAGTAGTTCTCCTAGCTTGCTCCTCATCTCAACTAGCTTTGCATCTAGGTCTTTGAAGAAGTCGGAAACGCTACCATAAGTGACAATGTCTATTAACTTGCCCTCATCTGCCATACTTGGACACACCCCTATGAAGAGGCCACTTTTATGACACCCAAAGTCCCGTAATAAAGTTTAACTAGCAACTTTAGTTAAAGGGAAGGGGGTTAGCTTGAAAAACGATCCAAGGGAGATAGCTATTAGGATGGCTGAGTCGTTCTCCTCTGATCTACACGCGTTTATATACG
>JAADGB010000042.1:0-2157 GCA_013152575.1 Thermoproteota archaeon
TCCATATCCATGTATGCTATAATCTGGGGTCCCCACTTCTCGACTAGCTTCCCTAGGACTAGGTCTTCATCGTTCCATGCCAGGACTAGCGCTATCACTCTTGATATTGCGATAGAGTCCTGCGGCTTCCAGTACACTGGCTTCTGTCCTAGGACTCTATACTCTACTGGTAGTAGGTTGTTCTCAACTGCATAGTCTATGTATGCGTTTACTCCCTTAGAATACGCGATTAGAAGGTCGCGTAGCTTATGGAGTTCCGGGTTTGCTTGTATCTGGTTCCAGGTCTCCTCTATAACATCGTCTAATCCTAGGCTTTTGATGAATACGTCATTATCGTATCCGGCTTCTCCGACTAGTGCTGATAGGTTTCCTTCACCTATTCTTCTCAGGAGGTCCATTTGGAATAGTCTCATCGAGGCGGTTACCCATCCCATAGCGTAGGCTCCTGCCTCGTCTGTTGTTGCGTAGATGTGTGGGACCCCGTACTGGTCCCATACTACCGTGGCGTTACCCACTACCTGCGTAGTGTATTTGCCCGATGGTAGTCCAGCCGCTAGGGCTGCCCCGGTTACTCCGTGTATCGGGTCTATGAACGCCGCTAGGGGTGGTGCGAGGTATGGTAGTGCGAGGAACGCGATTGTGATTATGGCGGCTAGGATGATGAGCACCCTTCTAGCCAATAGAAGTCACCGAAACAAGAATACATTGTTTGAAGTGGATAATAAAAGTGAGGACCAATGATAATAGTATTGGTTTTATTGTTAGCTTGAGATGATGAATTCCACTCCTGGGATCTGTACGGGGTTGAATGTCTTACCCATTCCAGAATAGAACTTGCTGAAGTACTCGTAGAAGTGAAGCCTCATGCTGTGGGCGAAGGCTATTATTGCCTCCAGGCCTGCGACCATGAGGTTTCCGAACGCGTATACTATGCCTCCAAGCACTATTGCTACAGCTCCCGGGACAAGGCTTGTGCCTGCTATGGCGTAGTAGAGCTGTGTGAATCCAAGCATTAATCCAGAGTGGGCTAGTCCAAGACCCATAATTCTAAGGAAGCTCGGGATGTTGCCTAGAGCCATTAGTATCATCTCGTATACTCCCATGAACGCCTCGCTTATTCCGTGCTTGATGCTCTCGCCCTCGATCGCGAACCCTATTGGTTCACCTACGAGTTTCCAGAGGATCCCGCCTACCGCTCCGTAGAAGGTTATTGCCTGGATTACCCCGCCACTCCCCTTCTCGAATATTGCCTGGTGTAGGATTGAGCCTGCCTTTGCAGCGTCTGCGGTTGCTAGGAATGGTAGCGTTGCTGAGAAGAAGAATATGAACATGGGTAGCTTGCTGAAGAACGCGTGTACCTTGTCTCCCTTGAGCAGCGCGTCGACTACTCCTAGGAATGTGCCTAGGCTTAGCATGAATCCTGCAAGCCATAGGGCTATGCTCATCGTGTTGAATAGTAGTGCCCTTACAACCTCTCCTCCCAGGTGTTCCTCAACTGCGAATGTCGCCTGTGCTAGCGGTGGCGTCTCGAATCCTAGGGCCTCCCAGAACTTGAGTAGTCCTACCTTGCTAGCCACAAGTGTTCCGAAGAATTCTCCTGATAGGAAGCCTGTGATCATGCTGCTCGCTCCTAGTAGTGATAGTATGAATTTCCACTCTGACTCCTTGTTTCTGAAGTACCAGAGTGCGAATAGGAGTACGAGTAGGCCGTGGCCCATGTCGGGGAACATTAGGGCGAAGATCAATGGGAACGTTACTGCCATGAAGACTGTTGGAACGACTTCGTCGGCGTCTGGCTCGCCATACATCCTCACTATCGTGTGGAAGGGCTTTAGGAATCTTGGTAGGTCTACCTTCGTTGGCACCTTCTCGGCTACCCTCTTGACTCCCAGGCTTAGAATTAGATATGCCCCTCCCAGGTGTTTGTCTAGTAGGGAGCGTATCTTCTTGGAGTCGGACTTGTCTATGAATCCCCTGAATATGGCGACTGTCTTGGTGAAGATCGTGTTTGCTAGGAGCCTGGCTACCTCCTTCAGTGCATAAATGTATGTGTAGTAGGTGTCAAGCTGCTTCTTCATAGACTTTAACTCCTCAACTATCGAGTCGGCCTCTTTCTGCAGCCGCTCGATCTCCCCGGTTATAGTCTCATACGCCTGC
>JAADGB010000042.1:2175-7795 GCA_013152575.1 Thermoproteota archaeon
TCTTCTGGTATCGAGATCGGAGTCCACTTGAACTGCCTCATGGAGGAGAGGAATTTCCTTATAGCGTCTGGCTGGCCGATAACTGCTAGTACAACCGTCTCCTCGGTTGGCTGCTCTATTGCTACCGCGACCTTGTGTTTCTCCGCCTCTCTCCTCACAGCCTCTACGACTCCCTCTCCGGTTACATAGCCTATGGCGTATCCAAGGAAGCTCAACCTCGTCGCTTCCCTTATGTCGGCTTCCACGTGCTTGATTAACTCTAGGACTACCTTGATCGCCTCATACTCCCTAATCTTAGTCTCTATCATGGTGAGCTTCTGGATACCAGACTCGAAAGCCTTCTCAACATCCCGGTATTCCTCTTGTATCTTCTCGAATGCCTCCTCCCAGCCCCCTGCCTTTAGGCCTAGCCCTTTGACGGGAGAAGGCTCCAGCCTGAGAGCCCTATAGTATGAGTCTAGCCTGCTTAGCTTCTCGTTGACCCTCGCGTAGAAGCTCCTATACTTCCTTGATACCTGGCCTCCCTTCACGTTGCTCGGCGGCTCGTCTACGTGGAAGAAGCCTTCCTTTGCTAGGACTGCTACTGCCTGGTCGTATTTTGTTATAGGAATTGTTACGACTATCTCCTCAACCTTCTTTGGCAACAGCATTGTTAGCTGGCACCTCCATCCATGTCAGCATACACGCCCGCTTACACCAGGGTCAATGGTCCCGGAATATTAACAATGCGGACCACTCCCCCTATACCTATAAACCAGTATTGTAGACAGGCTTGAACCCGGGGAAGGAGTTGGAGTCATCAAGTAACATGGGTAGAGTACTCGTAATAGCGGACGAGGTAAACGCGCCCCTGTTTAGGAGCGTAGGGCTAACAGTCTACGAGGCGAGGGACCAGAAGCAGGTAGTGGAGACAGTTGATTTCGCCATGAGGAGCCATCACGATGTCAGCCTGATAATCGTCTTGAAGCACCTGGTGGAGGACGAGGACTCGCTGAGGAAGAGCCTTGAGAAGTACGGCGTCACCCTCCTGATCCTGCCGACAAGGTGGGCGAAGGCCGAGCCCATAAACGTTGATAAACTATTAGCTAAAGCTCTTGGACTCGGATAGTCGGGTGTATCGGTATGTCGATCTCGGGTAACCCAGAAAAAGTAGCAAGTGAGGCCATCGCTAGGGAGCTTGAAAAGGCAAAGAAGCAGCTTGAGGAGGCAAGGCAGGCCTCAGTCAACCTCGTACGAGACGCTTACCAGACGAGTTTACGCGAGGCTGAGAAGAAGCTCAAAGAGGAGTTTGCTAGGGCTGAGGAGCAGTTGAAGAGCCTGATCTCCGTTCTTGAGTTGGAGCTCAAGTCAAAGGTCTCATCAGCGAAGAACGAGTACCTCGACGCAGTCCTCGAGAAGGCTAAGGAGAGGATAAAGGCGTTGAAGGCCGAGGGAGACTGGTATAAGAATTATTTAGAGAATGTGATAAGGAGGCTCGCCGCTGAGACTGAGGGTAAGATGATTGTCCAGGTTGCATCAGAGGACTACGAGCTCGCGAAGAGCCTCGTTGAGAAGTATGGTAATGGTAAGCTCGAGTTGTCAAGCGAGCCTGCATCGATACTGGGTGGAGTGATTGCATCATCGCCAGACGGTACTAGCAGGGTTGACTATAGCCTAGACTTGCTCATCCAGATGGAGGAGTATAGGCTAAGGGGCGTTGCCTCAAAAGTATTGTTTAAAGAGTAGATGGCATCCCTTGACGTGGAGGGGTAGGTAGAGTTGGCAGTTAAGGGTAGAATAGTAAGGATCTCGGGTCCCCTAGTCGTTGCAGAGGGCATGCAGGACGCCCAGATGTACGAGATGGTCATGGTAGGCGAGGACAAGCTTATCGGAGAGATCACGAGGATAAGGGGAGACAAGGCATTCATCCAAGTTTACGAGTCAACCACCGGGCTGAAGCCCGGAGAGCCCGTAGAGGGTACTGGCGCCCCACTAAGCGTTTGGCTCGGCCCCGGCATTATAGGTAACATTTACGATGGAGTACAGAGGCCTCTCCCACTCATTGCTCAGACGATCGCGGAGAAGGCTCCTCACAGAAAGATGTTCATTGAGAGGGGTATCCATGTAGACTCCATTCCCAGGCACAAGAAGTGGCACTTCAAGCCTGGAATAAACGGTTCCAAGCCAGAGATAGGCGGCAAGGTAGAGGCTGGAGACGTTATCGGTACAGTCCCCGAGACGAGCCTAATCGAGCACAGGGTCATGATCCCACCGGGCATCAGGGGACGCTTGAAGTGGATAGCTGAGGAAGGAGAGTACACGATCGAAGACACCATAGCCGTTGTAGAGCAGGACGGTAAGGAAGTAGAAGTCAAGATGGCCCACAGGTGGCCTGTCAGAATCCCAAGGCCCTACAAGGCCAAGCTAGAGCCCAGCCTACCACTAGTGACTGGTGTGAGGATAATCGACACCTTCTTCCCAATGGCTAAGGGGGGAACCGGCGCAGTACCAGGAGGCTTCGGAACAGGAAAGACGGTTACACTCCACAGCCTTGCCCAGTGGAGCGACGCTAGGGTCGTGGTCTACATAGGCTGTGGAGAGAGAGGCAACGAGATGACCGAGGTGCTCGAAAGGTTCCCAGAGTACAAGGACCCGTGGACCGGTAAGCCACTCATGGAGAGAACCATACTAATAGCTAACACGAGCAACATGCCCGTCGCCGCCAGAGAGGCAAGCATCTACGTTGGAGTCACACTGGCAGAGTACTATAGGGACATGGGCTACGACGTACTACTAGTCGCAGACTCAACCAGCAGGTGGGCCGAGGCCCTAAGAGAGATCGCTGGTAGACTCGAGGAGATGCCCGCAGAAGAGGGATACCCAAGCTACCTCGCCTCAAGGCTCGCAGAGTTCTACGAGAGAGCAGGTAGAGTCGAGGCCCTGGGAAGCCCAGACAGGCATGGAAGCGTAACCATAGTAGGAGCAGTAAGCCCGCCGGGAGGAGACTTCACAGAGCCAGTCACAAGCCACACGAAGAGATTCATCAGAGTATTCTGGGCACTAGACACCAAGCTAGCATACTCAAGACACTACCCTGCAATCAACTGGATACTCAGCTACAGCGCCTACGTAGACCTAGTAAGCGACTGGTGGCACAAGAACGTAGACCCGAGATGGAGGGAGTACAGAGACCAGGCAATGGAGATACTAATGAGAGAAGACGAGCTACAAGACATCGTAAGGCTAGTCGGTACAGAGAGCCTAGACGAGAAGGACAAGCTAATCCTCGAGGCCGCTAGGATGCTGAAGGACGGATTCCTAAAGCAGAACGCCTTCGACCCAATAGACGCGTTCGCAACGCCGGAGAAGCAGTTCAAGCTACTACAGCTATTCATCGACTTCTACAGGAAAGCCCTAGAGCTGGTAGAGCACGGTATACCTGTTGCCAAGATAAGGGAGGCCGTTGGAAGGCTATACGTTGACATGGTGAAGGCCAAGTTCGAGATACCCAACGACAAGCTCGAGGAGATCGAGCAGCTCAAGGCAAAGGCCCTCAAGGTATTGGAGGAGTTAGAGACCCGCACTGGTTAGTGGGGGTGTATGAGTAGTGTCTTATGGTGTGAGGGAGTACACGAGGGTAAGGGAGATCAAGGGTCCCCTCCTAATAGTTGAGGGAGTCTCAAACGTAGCCTACGACGAGATCGTAGAGGTAGAGCTAGCCTCCGGAGAGAAGAGGAGGGGAAGAGTGCTCGACGTACAGAGGGGCGTAGCAGTAGTCCAGGTATTCGAGGGAACAACCGGTATCACAACGACTGGCACCAAGGTGAGATTCCTAGGCAGGCCACTAGAGATTCCAGTAAGCGAGGACATGCTCGGCAGAATATTCAACGGTCTTGGAGAGCCCATCGATAACGGCCCGCCGATAGTGGCGGAGGATGAGAGAGACGTAAACGGAGCACCACTCAACCCATCAGAGAGAGCCTACCCGGAGGACTTCATCCAGACCGGTGTAAGCGCGATAGACGGAATGAACACGCTAGTCAGAGGACAAAAGCTCCCAATATTCTCGGGTAGCGGTCTCCCCCACAACGTCCTCGCAGCACAGATCGCAAGGCAAGCAACTGTTAGGGGTGAAGAGGAGGAGTTCGCAGTAGTATTCGCCGCTATAGGAATCAAGTACGACGACTTCATATTCTTCAAGAAGTTCTTCGAGGAGACCGGCGCACTCAACAGGGTGGCGATGTTCGTAAACCTAGCAGACGAGCCAGCAATGATTAGACTCGTCACTCCTAGAGCGGCCCTCACACTAGCCGAGTACCTTGCCTATGAGAGGGACATGCACGTACTAGTCATCCTAACCGACATGACCAACTATGCAGAGGCCTTAAGAGAGATCTCCGCTGCCAGAGAAGAGGTCCCAGGAAGGCAGGGATACCCAGGATACCTATACAGCGACCTCGCAAGCATCTACGAGAGAGCTGGTAGAGTGAAGGGTAAGAATGGTAGCATAACCCAAATGCCCATCCTAACGATGCCCAACGACGACATCACCCACCCAATACCCGACCTAACCGGCTACATCACAGAGGGCCAGATAGTCCTAAGCAGAGAACTATACAACAGGGGAATCTACCCGCCAATCAACGTGCTCATGAGCCTCTCAAGACTCATGAAGGAGGGAATAGGCCCCGGCAAGACCAGGGAAGACCATGCAGACGTGAGCAACCAGCTATACGCCGCCTACTCCAGAGGAGTAGAGCTGAGGAGCCTAGCAGCAGTGGTAGGAGAGGAGAGCCTCAGCCCAGTAGACAGAAAATACCTAGAGTTCGCAGACCTATTCGAGAAGAAGTTCCTAAGACAAGGCGAGAGGGAGAACAGGACAATCGAGCAGACACTAGACATCGCATGGGACATACTATCAATACTCCCAGAAGAGGAGCTGACAAACATAAAGGAGAAGCACATCAAGAAGTACCACCCCAAGTACAGGGGAGC
Organism: Thermoproteota archaeon; assembly: GCA_013152575.1. Lineage (GTDB taxonomy): Archaea > Thermoproteota > Thermoprotei_A > Sulfolobales > Acidilobaceae > Thermodiscus. The sequence goes on from JAADGB010000042.1 coordinate 7,150, forward strand.
CTAAACCTAGGGACCCACACCCACCAGCTCTTTTATCCTAAACCTAACCCTCCTACCCAAAGCTTCACCTGTCAACCTCTTAGTTAGGCGGCAGAAGGTACATGTGGATCCGCCCGAGAGAAGGCCGCACTCCGGACACGAGTAGTACCTCCCTTCACTCCTCAAGCCACTATATCTCTTAGCAATACTCCTCAGAAAGCCTAGCTTAATGCTAGGCCTTGTCTCTTCGAGCTTGTTAAAGAACTCCTTAAACTGGAACTCAAGGCTAGAGAATCGAACGAAGGGGCAATCCCTATGAACATGGGGTAGCCCCTTGGAGAGAACGTATAGGAATGACTCCTTCTCATAGACATTATACAAGGGCCTGATACGCGGCACGGCGAAGCCCTCAACTCCCTCAACCATCGGTGTAAGCTTTGCTAGACCGTCATATTCTCCCGTAATGAAGTTCTTCATCGCAAACCCGATAACGTCATCGGCATTATGACCTGTCGCCACCTTAGCCCCCAATTCGACTCCAATTGCGTTATACAGGTATCTCTTGACGGCTCCACAAATGCTACAAGCCGGTCGCCTTATCCTCCTACCTGCGCTTGGTATGGTGAAGCCTAGCTCCTTCTTGAGATCGAAGACTATTAGATCGGTG
>JAADGB010000043.1:0-5608 GCA_013152575.1 Thermoproteota archaeon
AGTCGAGGGACTACTTTATTTTATTATATCCAGTTTAATAATCGTTATATTAATTCAAAATTAATCCGAAAACTTGAATATCTGCACGTGACGTAAACCATTAACCTCCAAAACAGACTCTTCAGCAACAAAACCTAACTCTACCGCAACTTCAATAATCCTCCTGCCATAAAGAACGACAACATCGGCCTCCCTAATAGCAGCTATCGCCTCAGATTCGTCAACCAGCTCTCCTTTCAAGAGTATCTCGGGGACCCTCAATATAATACCCTTCTCATCATCACGCTCAATTCTACCAACCACATCCTCATCCGAGATGTACACTACCCTCACGCCGTAAGCATCCTCACCGTGAAACTCCGCCGCGTAAACCCGGAATCTCATACTCCAGCATCCTCTAATTCAACTCATAGCTAGCAAAGACTATTTGAGTAATTTCCAAGATCTACTTGACGAGTCAAAGTACACCGAGCCAATCCTCCTCAACCTAGTGAAGAGATCCCTATATCGCCCCATTAGATTGGCAGCTTCCTCTGGATCGCTGGTATCAATAGAATTCAAGTAATCTCTAAACTCATCGAACTCCTCCTGAGTCATTATGCAGAAATCGCCGTCTAAGTCTATAGTAATCAGTTGCAAGCGACGGGCAAGATTGAGTAACTGGAAACCATTAATCCCAACTTTTACCCGGGCTTCACTCGCATAGATGTAGCCGTCCCTCTTTATGACTTCAATTATTCTTCTAACAGTAGGCTCCCTAGCTAGGGCCCTCTGCGAACCGCTCTTTACCCTACGCTTCTCTTGGGGTGGCTCGACTTCGCCTATGTTGTTCAATTTATCTTCTATCCGTTTCAACGACTCCTTTATTTCCCTGAGTTCTTTTAGTATGGGTTCGAGAAACTCTGCAACTGTCATCTCGACTATTTTCTTAACCTCCTTTTCATCTAACTTGCTCTTCCGTGAGAAACTACTGCCGCCCTCGTCAAAGTACTCGCTAAGTTTACGGCCCAATGCCTAACTGCACCGAGTATAAAATGGTAGGGGAGGTTTAGATTTTCTGTGTCTCCACGACTTTCTCCTTGAATACTGTCCACGGATCGATCAGTGGCTTGCCTTCTACCTCGATAGGCCTCCTACCTGGCGGGTATTCATAGTAGTTGAGGATTATCTTGCTGAGCCTCTCCTCGAATGTATCCTTGGCTATGTTCCTGTAGAGTACTCCTAGGGGTATCTTGTCACCCCACTCCACTAGCTTCATTAGTATCCTGGGCATCTTTGCTATGTACTCGTCATGGGTTGATACTACAGGATCCCAGTCTGGCTCTTCCTCGTTCAGGTAGTATATCCTCTCCTCATACCACTGTTTCGTCATTATGTTATTGTAGGTTGGACAGGGTTGTAGAATTTGGACTAGGCTTGTGCCTTTATGCTCGATTGCCTGCTTGATGAGCTCCTTTGTTTGCTCTACGTGATAGGCATAGCCCCTGGCTATGAATGTGTATCCACTGGCGAATGCTAGGAGTACTGGGTTTATGTTATCATGTAGGTTTGGTCCTGGTAATGCCTTTGTCTGTATCCACGCTGGGAGAGTGGGTCCCGCTTGACCCTTCGTTAGACCGTACACTGCGTTGTCGTGGACTATTACTGTGATGTCAATGTTCCTCCTACCCACTGAAACGAAGTGCTCTACACCGATGCCCAGCATGTCGCCGTCTCCGCCTAGTGCGATTACCGTTTGACTCGGGTTCGCTAGCTTTATTCCCGTAGCTACTGGTATTGCTCTTCCGTGTAGTACGTGCATGTTTGATCCTTTGATGTAGTAGCATGACCTGCCCGAGCAACCAATACCGGATACAACCGTTAGTTTCTTCGGCTCGATGTCGAGCTCCGATATGGCCCTCTGTATAGCGGCAAGTATACCGAAGTTACCACATCCTGGGCACCACTGTACCCAGGCCGGCGTCCTATACTCCATCCAGCTACGCGCCACCCTTCACCACCACCTCTTCCTTACCAGTCTCAAGGATCTCCAAAACAGCCTGAACGACCTCAGTGTCCCACAGGGCCCTGCCGTTGAGCTTCTTTATGTGGTGCTTTATGGTGAAGCCTGTGAACCCTCTTATCAGGAATGCAGCCTGCAGGAGGTCGTTTTGCTCAATGTTGATCACAGTCTCTGCACGTGTTAAAACGTCTAGGACCTCCTTGACCGGGAACGGGTAGAATACCCTAATTTGTAGGAAGTTAGCCTTCACACCCTTCTCTTCAAGCAGTTTCAACGCCTCAAGTATGATCGGCTTCGTCGAACCCCATGATACCAGCGTTATCTTAGCGTCTGGGTCGCCGTGGAGTACGACCTTCTCCTCCGGAGGTATCTCTCTTGCTATTGTCTCGAACTTCCTCCTCCTCTTTGCCATCATCTCATCTCTTATGACTGGATCCTCGGTTGGGAATCCTTCCTCAGTATGCTCGAGGCCTGTCAGTATCATGTCCTTTGCACCTATCGGGGCGAATGGGCTGATGCCGTTCTCTGTTATCGCGTATCGTTTATAGTCTTCTGAGGGGTCGTCTACGCGTACTCCCCTCTCGATTGTAGCCTTGCTTGAATCTATCTCGTCGGGATAGAGTGACGTGGTCGTGCTTGCGAGGTACTTGTCTAGCAGGTGGACTACTGGCGTCTGGTACTTCTCAGCCCAGTTCAGGGCTTTTATCGCATCATAGAATGCCTCTACATGGTCTCCGCTGGCTAGCACTATCTTTGGATTGTCTCCATGGCCCGAGAACATTGCATGTAGGAGGTCTTGTTGTCCCTCCTTCGTTGGGAGACCAGTGCTTGGACCACCCCTCATCCATATGGTTAGAACGACTGGTATCTCGGCCATAATGGCTAGGCTTATCGCCTCGTTCATTAGAGCGAATCCTGGACCACTCGTGCTCGTCGAGGCTCTTGCCCCTGCAGCTGCTGCTCCAAGAGCCATCATTATCGCTGATAGCTCGTCCTCAGTCTGTACAATCACTGTACCAAGTTTAGGCACGCCTAGCTTCTCGCGGGCGTCGTTAGATAACTCATAATACCTGAATCTCTCCATGTAGATTGCCTCGTCGCTAGCTGGGGTTATCGGGTAGTAGCTCTGGAAGGTTAATCCACCGGCCAGTTTACCCATAGCCACTAGGTCGTTACCCGTTGCAAGCATCACCTTCTTGCCACGATGGGGACCATCGGGAAGCGTCTCCCTTGGACCTCCAAAGTTTGACTCAACATACTCAACCGCTAGCCTAGCGGCCTCGACGTTTATGTTTACAACCTTCTTCTTAGCAGCGAAGTGTAAAGCTATACCCTTCTCAACACACCTTGGCTCGACACCCATGAGATACATCATCGCCGTAAGTCCCATCGTGTTTACAGCCTTTGAGACGGATGTGAGGCTCGCCCCAGTCTTCTCAGCCAGCTTTCTTACAAGCTCCCTTAACGGTAGGGGGACCAGCTTGACCCCGTTCTCCTCAGCGATTTTTATAGCACTCTCTGTTATCGGCGGTAGACCCTTGGATGCGAATAACTCCTTCAGCCTATCCTTCAATGCCTTCTCCATCGGCTGGATTGAGTCTATCTTTGTCTTGAGGACTCCTGAGTCGTATACGAATAATCCTCCCGGCTTGACGTCGGTGAAGTGCGTTAGTATGCTCTCAGCGTCAAGGGCGACTACAGCGTCTACTGGGAACCTTATTGCCCCTGGCCTAGAGAATCTTGCCCTAATCGTGTAGTAGCTATGTGCTCCCATAATGTTGCTCTTATAGTCTCTAGTCCCGAGGACTGAGTAGCCTTTGAGGACTAGAGTCTTGAGGGCTATCTGCCCTGCGGACTCTATTCCACCACCCTGTGGTCCTCCTATAAGGAATAGGATGTCAGGTTCCTTCAAGACTACTTCACCCACCTCCGTGACACTAGGGTATTAGAATACACTATATAGCTCCTCCCTAACGTCTGGATCGATATATGCACCCTTATGCACCCTATGACCCTCCTTGAGATGAATAGCCGCTTCAACACCCATTATTCTAGTCTTACAAGTGGAACACCAGTAGAATTCATGGTCAATTATTTTTATTTGCTCCCAACTATCGCAAGAGTAATCCTCCATCGTCAGCCTGTAGTGGAGACTGCAGTATCCGATGAAGGTGTAGTGGACATGTGGTCTCCAGTACCTGCAAGTTCTACAGGATCTCTCATTGTTAAGGTCATCGCCAGGCATGGCTCTCTCCTCCGGTGGTCGGTTCATCACCAAGGGAACATTGCCCCCTCGGTACCGGGCTGTCAAGAGGAATGTGTAGGTTAGAGATTTAATTGGTAGACTCATGAGGGTTTACAATGACATCCCCGCAAAGGTAATTAATAACTAGACAAGATAATAGTTATAGGGTGATCATAGATGACCACAAATACTTTACGAACCGGTCTCGTAATCGCTGGAGGATACGCTGATAAGGTTAGGAGAGTTCTATTCGCCCAGTTACGCGATGCGATAAAAAGCGGCGAAATATCAAACACCGACGTAGCAAGGGCAGCCGCAGAATTAAACAGGCTCCTATTCGAGATACTAGTTAACAAGTTGAACATAGACAAGGGCGACGTGGTTAGAATAACAGTAGAATACGAGTTAGAGCCCCCGAACATCAACTGGAAACTCGAAACGCTCCAGATACAGGCTTGGAAGAGACTACCAGACGATGAGATACAGGCGAAAGTTAGAGAGTCGCTCCCGGAAGCTGAGGAGGTCATGAAGGGGGCACTCGAACTCGGAGTCAAGAAATTAGGTGAAACCGATACTGGAGACATCGTGTACGAGGTCACCTATAACGACATGAGTGTTGGAGCGTTACTAGTCACCCCGCTCAACGGCAGTGCAGTAGTCAGAGGAGCTATTACAGACCCAACACCAATGGTGTTGAAACGCACTACTGTACAAGTGGAGGGCGATATAGACGAGTACATAGCAAGCAATATATCAGCCATAGTAGGTAAAGCCCGCAACACCGAGAAAAGGGAGGCTCAAAAAGTCGTCAGGGAAATACTGGCTCTCCTGGGAAGAGAAGAAGAGGAATCAGCTGAAGAAACCTATATGGAGGAATAGAGGCGAAATCCACTTAAACACCCCCGTAAATGGACTAGATTATGACGGCGTGCGGGGGTGCCCGAGCCTGGCCAAAGGGGTCGGGCTTAGGACCCGATGGCGTAGGCCTGCGTGGGTTCAAATCCCACCCCCCGCACCATACCAATATTTGTGATGGATAATGGATGATCAGACGTAGATGTATATTATTATGCTGAGTACGAATGGAAAGAGGGACTCTATAATACTCCATTTCATTATGAGCTTCATCTCGTCCTGGCTAAGTTTTGAAGTGTCAGCATAGAGTATTTTGTTTAACGAGGCTGTTGCAATAGAGAGGAACATGCCTGACAAAACTAGGTTAGAGGGCAGATTTCCGTAGACGGTTGCTAGTGATAGTATTGTTGCTGTTGCATTTACAAGGCCTCCAAGGGCTGAGACGCCCAAAATGGCTATCGACAAGGGTAGCATGCCTTGGAATTCCCCAATTAGCTGGAAGGTTA
>JAADGB010000043.1:5668-8284 GCA_013152575.1 Thermoproteota archaeon
TCCTGACGTTGAAGACAGCCTTACTCTTCTCAGCAACCTGTCTTACGGGTCCCATGGATATTGCAAAATGGATCAATACAAGGATCAGGGTCGCGACGGCCGCCGTATATTCCACCCAGCCAGTGAATATGTAGAGTGCTATTATGACGAGGGCCGCAGCCCTTATCTGTAATACCGCCAGTATGATTCTAACCGCGGTTGATAAGTACTCTCTCCTTGTCTGCTCCTCCTCCAATTCACCTATTAGAGAAGTTACACCGCCTATTGTTGCTTCGCTATTAACTAAGCTACCTAATCCTGCCGCATATAATAGTCCTTTACCACCCCATATCTTGGCTGCAGCGTAGCTCACGAAGGATAGAAGAAGTACGACGGCGAAGAAGACGTATACCTTATAGATAATCTCGAACCCCGATTGGCTAGCATACGAGTATACTATAGGCCCAATAACCAGGGATATGGCTGCTACCTCGAGCATCGCCAGCATCTCATTATAGCTAATCTCGGCCGCTAACCTCTCAGCAGGATACTTCAAAGCCAATACAAGCGTGACTATCACACTCAACGATGCTGACTCAAGGTGGAGTCCCAAGCCTGCTAAGAACCCGACGATGAATGCTATGAACATAACCAGGTAAGTGGTTATACCCAGTACTCTTTGCCTGACCATTCGCGCATATGCATGGATGAGTATAATCAGCATCAAGCTCAGGAAAGCTATGGGTAGTAACACCTCACCGCCGTTTATGCTACCAGCGAAGTACTTCGAGATGTATGCCGTGATTGCTCCGTAAACGCTCAATAGCCCGAAACTCCTCATGCCTGGCATAGTGCTAGCCTTTACACTACTCGAAGATGGCTTGATTTGGGCCCTTTCCCTCTCTAATCCTATCAGCACTCCTCCCAGCAATGCTATTATGACGTCGATCACGAAGTCAGCGCCTGTAATTGCCATCGCCATCACCTTGATAGTGCTTCGACAAGTCTATCTACTTCTTCAATAACTCCTAATAGTTCTTTCTCTGTGAATTGGAACGCTGAAGCTGGAAGAAGGCTTGGAGGTGTAGAGGCCTTGGAGGCCTTTCCTATCTTGTAGACTATTGCCTTCTTTGTCCTCTCAGCGAAAACATATCTTCCATTCACTATACCGTAAGCTGCCAATCTAGGAGTCTTGGATACTATCCTCCATTTTCCTTCCTTTGGCAGCTCAGTCTTCTTCTTGCATACAATCTTCACTTCGTAGACAACGGACTTCGATATCTCACTGAGTCTCTCAGCAATAGAGGCTATTCTCCCTAAGTCTATCTCGGCGACAATCCTATGAGAGAACTCATCCTTAAACACGATATCTCCCACTTCGTCTAGCTCTCTCAGAGTCCTAGTCCAGGGCACATGCTCCTTCAGATGTAGTGTAACCACACTGTATGTCCGACACGCCACTGTACTACACCTCCATGGAGTCAGGCGGGGATAACGTCTTCACCGCTCTGTTTACCTCGATTACATCATCCCCACGGAGCTAACTGCAAATACGCCCCCTCGGTAACACGAGCCTTCCACATCGACTTCGGTAGCGTGGCGTTCCACATTGGGGCCATAACTATTACCTCTGTCAGAGCCTAAATATTAATGGAGAATTCGTCATGTACAAGAAGATCCTTGTAGGCGTGGACTGGTCGGAGGCCTCACTAAAAGCTGCTAAGAAGGCGGCAGAAGTGGCTAGTAGCGCGAAAGCTGAGTTGACGCTCATAACAGTTGTCCCGCCCCCTACAGCCTTCCTAGGGGAGCTAATGACTCCTGAAATCATTGATACTGCCCCTCTCGTAGAGTCCTCGAGAGAAAGATTAAGAAAACTGGCCGAAGAGCTTGCCAGCAAGTACGAACTGGTATCTATATCAACGGATGTTATAGTAGGTGAGCCCTCCGATGTAATTGTTGACTATGCAGTCGAGGGTGGATACGATCTTATTGTCTTGGGGAAGAGGAAACTTTCTAGCCTAGAGAGGTTTATACTAGGTAGCATAACTAAGAAGGTGGTAGAGAAGTCGCCTATAGATGTTCTCATCATTACAAGATAGGGAAGGCGCATAGTCTTTAAACACCCTTTTCCAAGATATTCTACAACGGGTGCCGGGGTGCCCGAGCGGACCAAGGGGACGGGCTTGAGACCCGTTCCCCCTTACGGGGGGCGTGGGTTCGAATCCCACCCCCGGCGCCAATTGATACTGGAGCGTACACATGCTTAAACTCGGGGAACTGATGGTGTCTAATCACCGAATCCGCTACTATGTCGCGGCCGTAATCATTGCTACATTAATCTTATTAGTATTTATATATATAAATATAAATACTAATGATAGTGAAATGGTCCATCAGAGCATAACACCCGGGATAAAGGGCTATTGTCTCTTAGAGACCAACAGTCTAGAGTGCAAATTCTTTGTAAACAATACATATAATGATGATATCCTTTACTTAAACCAGCTAACTCTGAGATATGAAAATACAACAATAAACGTAACAGTAGGACTCAAGGGAATTAGCATATCGCCAAACAGTCAATCAGACCTGATAGTACATTTGATTCATGATAAGGCAGTATTCTTCCTAGAGTCA
>JAADGB010000044.1 GCA_013152575.1 Thermoproteota archaeon
CTTCGCTCCATTTATAGTGGTCGCACCGGAGGGACTAACCTCATACTATGAGGCGTTGAAGATCGTCTCAACCCCTAATTACTATTCACCACCAGCGTACAGCTTCAATGGACTCTCAAGTATAGCATTCTACGTATGGATTCATACGGGCAGGGATACATCGCAATACCTGTCTATGTGGCCTATACTATTCACACCACTCTATATAGCTACAGTCTACTATACAATGAAGACAAGAAACCCCATTCTCGGTATGATGCTGGCACAAGTAACATACACCGCGACATACTGGAGGGTAAACCACCAATACCTGGTCGTAACAGTAGGCTTAGTAGCAGTAACCCTTCCTCTACTAAAGGACACGCTAAGCGAGCTACTAGCCATCCTAACAATGACAATACCAGCACTATGGCCTATCTTCTATCCATTATCCTTCTGGGCCCAAGTACACATCGCACACCCAAACCCTATGATTACCTCCCTTCTCAAACTAGTATCCCTAGATGTCTATGATGACCTATTTTACGTCTACTACAGCCTATCTCTGACATTCGTCCAGCTCGCACTTCTACTCGTAATACTACTTGATAAGGAACGGGGGATAATACACTAGTCCCACAATACACACTCCTCTAATATATAAAAGAGACCACTGTATAAGACAAAAATTCTTATTCTTCATACAACTAGATTAGTAACGGGGCTAACCCCCAGGTGTCATAAAGTGGAGTTCAAACTACTCAGACTAAACCTCACAGAGTGGAAAGCCCGTGAGGAAAAGATCCCCGAAAGCCTCCTCAGGAAATACATAGGCGGAAGGGGCCTCGGAGCATACCTCGCACTCAAGGAGATACCTCCAGGAATCGACCCATTCTCCCCTGAGAACAAGATCTACATCCTAACAGGACCCGTAGTAGGAACGGGAGCATTCGAGACTGGAAGATACCATGTGGTAGGAAAGAGCCCGCTAACAGGCATACTAGGAGACGCGAACAGTGGAGGACAGTTCGGTCCATGGCTGAGATTCGCAGGCTACGACGGAATCGTTGTCGAGGGTGCAAGCGACGAGCCAGTATGGGTTAGCATAGTCGATGGAGAAGTCCAGTTCCACCTAGCCAAACACCTATGGGGCAAGGGAGTAGTCTACACCGAGAACATAATCAGGAAGGAGATGAACACTCCCAGCGAACACATCGGAAGCATACTATCCATAGGCCCAGCAGGAGAGAACCTATCGAAGATCGCAGCCATAATGAATGACAAATACCGTGCAGCCGGTAGAACGGGCCTCGCTGCGGTCCTAGGTGCTAAGAAGCTGAAAGCAATATTCGTGAAGGGCTCAAGGAAGATAGAAATCGTCGATAAAGAGAAGTTCAAGGAGGAGTCAAAGAAGATAATCGACAAGATAACCAAGCACTCCATCAGCGAGGCACTAAGCAAGTTCGGAACCGCGGTTCTTGTCAACATAATCAACTCCCACGGAGGATTACCTACGAAGAACTGGACAAGGGGTACCTTCGAGAAGGCATTCGAGATAAGCGGCGAATACCTGGCGGAGAAGTACTTGATATCAAACAAGGGCTGCTGGGGCTGTGTAATCAGGTGTTCAAGGGTCGCGAAGGTTGACTCGGGCCCCTATAGGACTCCTGTCTCAGAGGGACCCGAGTACGAGAGCATATGGGCCATGGGAGCCAACACCACCATTGGAAACATGGAGGCACTAATCAAGCTAAACTACCTGGCAAACGACCTAGGCTTCGACACAATAAGCCTAGGAAACACTGTGGCAGTACTAATGGAGCTATACGAGAAGGCGAAGAACGGAAGCCTGCCAGAGGAGAAGGCAAAGGAGCTAGAAGAACTCCTAGGAGACATCGAGCCCAGCTGGGGCAATGCAGACGCATTCGCCCAACTAGTATGGAGGATGGCCTACAGGCACGGAATAGGAGACTACGCGGCAGAGGGAGCAAAGAGGCTCGCTGAGTACTTCGGCTCGCCAGACTCAGCAATACACGTGAGAGGCCTAGAACTACCAGCATATGATCCAAGAGCAATCAACAGCATGGCCCTAAGCTACGCGACAAGCAACAGAGGAGGCTGCCACCTAAGAGCATACGCGGTGAGCTTCGACGTACTCGGAGTACCAGACAAGTTCGACCCACTAGTGGTTGATAACAAGAAGGTCGAGCTAGTAAAGTACCAGCAAGACTACTTCTCAGTAATCGACAGCCTGGTCATATGTAAGTTCAACAGCTTCGCAACCGATCACACCGACTACGTGGGAGTACTAAACGCAGTAACAGGCTGGGACATGACGGCAGACGAGCTACTAACAGCCGGAGAGAGGATCTATAACCTAGAGAGACTATTCGCCGTGAGAGAAGGACACGGATACAAGGATACACTACCAAAGAGGCTACTCGAAGAACCACTACCAGACGGTCCAGCAAAGGGAAGAACAGCGAAGGAGGCACTAGAGAAGTACCTGCCATACTACTACGAGATAAGAGGCTGGGAGGACGGAAAGCCCAAGCCAGAAACCCTCAAGAGGCTCGGCCTCGAAGAGTTCCTATACATACTATAACCTTAATTCCAAACACCATATTTTTCCCAACCATGGCTAGGGTTAGAGGTGAGTATGCATGCCCAAGGTGAAAGTAGCATTCATACAGGAATTCTACCAGCTAGCAGGAAAACATCAAATAGAAATCGAGCTCCCAGGTGATGAGGCGACTGTACGGGACGTGCTCGAAAAGATACCGGAAGCCGTAAGGGAAAGGCTATTCGACGAGAAGGGAGAGATACGTTACCCGGCGGAAGTAGCTGTTAACGGGAGGAGGATAGATTTCCTGGATGGTCTTGACACTAAGGTTAAGGATGGCGACCTCATACTGGTATCGCCGAGAGCATTATTCGTCATATAATCCAACCGCCTTCTTCAACGCTAATGTAATGTCTTCGGGCTCAATACCGTAGAGCTCCAGTCCGGCTGAGAACCTCGCTTCCAGAGCTAAGAATACCTGGTCTCCTAATGGCATGCCTTGAATCCCAGCAATAGTAGAGTATGGCTCGGCAGGCGGGGCCGCGTAGAAGTTCCCATCAATCCTGGCAGTTGATATGAATTTGTCCTCGAAGAGCGAGACTCCTATCCTGACCCTGTAATCTCCCCTCACAGCCTCACCGACCATCGGGAGACTAGAGGCTCCATCATAGTGTATCCAGCTCCTCGTAGCATATGCTCTGGCTACCTCGGTTATCCTAGCCTCCGGAGGGTCCCTCTCAACGATCCTCGGCTTTCGGGCGATCACTTTTGAGCAATCAACAAGACTATCTAGTGTAAAGTCGCCTATGAACTCGATAACACCAGCAGAGAGAGTCATTGGACCAATCCTGGTAGCACCAGCAAACTCTACACCGAGGCAATCCGATATCTCTCTCGCCATATCAACGGTGGCTCTAAGACTAGTAGTGGGGGTTATCACAGCTGCATAGCTCATGGGTTTCTCTACTAGAAGTGAGTCTCCGCCTGTCGCCCTTCTAGCCACCACATCCTCATAGCCCTGCGATGATTGGTAGAAGCCCAATACTCTACCCTTCAGATTCCATTCCCCGAAGACAATCATAGACTGGACCCTACCCTCAAGCAGGTTTCCAACCGCTATTTCCGAGGCGGCCTGGAGGCGATATGCTCCATTCACTCTCCATATAGTGATTCTTCTAACCTTGAGTTTCATCTGGTAGCACCAAGTTCCCTTGAATCCAACTCCAGTATAGTGTCGTGTCTTAGGTGATTTAAAGTAAATGACTGTCCTAATCGTGTGACCGGCCCCGGATGGTAATAGGTATATATGATTCGATATGTGACAACTAATTAACAGCGGACAAGTGGTTAATGGGGCGATGCGATATATCGGCGAGCTACAATATCATTGACTTCCACACCCACCTACCATACAGGTACAAAGAGCCATCAGAGGCAGCCGCTAGACTCCTTAAAGAAATGGACAAAGCTGGTGTCACAAAAGCTGTTGTTATAGCCGTCGAGGCTGGAGTGGAGACTTTTAAGAAGAATGTCAAGCCGAGAGAGATCAAGAAGGCTATCGGAGAGGTTATGGATTTCGTCAGTCTGTCCCGAATTCCTATGCTTAACAGGCTGGTCTTTGATATTGAGGCTGGCATCGAGGATCACGTATCACTAATTGAGGAGCATAGACGGACTACTGGAGAGGTTGTTGAAGCTGCTCGATATAGTAGTGGTAGGCTTCTACCAGTTGCGAGCTATTGTCCTGATAAGGGTATCGATGGTACGATTGAGGAGAACCTTAGACCCTTCAAGGATGATATTATTGGAGTGAAGATTTATCCTACTCTTCACTTTATCCAGCCTAATGATTCCAAGCTCGACAAGATATACAAGTATGTAGCGGATGCGCAGGGTATTGTTGTAGTCCATACGGGCTGTGATCCTGGCATGTGGGAGTTGCCACGCCTCTGTCGGCTAGCTAGGCCAAAGTACGTGATGGAGGCGGCAAAGAAGCACAAGGATGTAGTATTCATCATAGCCCATATGGGGGCTTACAGTGCATTAATGCCCGGAATCTTCTTCCACGAGGCCCTAGAAGCCCTAGAACTGGATAACGTCTATGCAGACACTAGCGCTGTTGATCCCTTCTTCGTTAACAGAGCTATTGAGGAAGTAGGGAGTGACCGGATACTGTTTGGTAGCGATTATCCCTATATGATCGGCTTCTCGATCCGGGACAGTGTGAATGAGATTCTTAGCCTGGAGATTAGTGAAAAGGATAAGAGAGCTATTCTACATGATAATCCTTATAAATTATTGAGGATGATCGGCCGGTTGTAAGCGTGTTACTTAATACCGGTAGATGTGGGGTTTGGGGCTTGTTGATGTAGCTCATAGTAGGTATATTATTAGGTATTACCATATACAAGTATTACCTGCGGAAGTGTAACCAAAAATACGGAAAACCCCGGGGGTCCCGACAATTGAGGATTTCACACATAATAGAAATAGCAAGGAAAACAATTAAACAAGCAGCGAAAAACAAGAATTCAGCACCCCCAAGCATACTACGACTAGACGAGGCCCTCCTAGCGAGGACACCCAGCGAGGACATAGGAGAAACTAAAGTCGAAGCTATCGAGTTATACCCAAGAATCCTCCAATCAATAAAAGCCCCCGGGGGAGAAAGGCTCAAAGACACAATCATCATCGGAATAGATTCGAGTTCGAGACTCATAGATACACCTACAGCCTCGATAATAGTCGCATCCGTAAGCATCTCCTCCAATAAGAAACCGGGCCTAGGAGACTGGCC
>JAADGB010000045.1 GCA_013152575.1 Thermoproteota archaeon
TCGCCTTCTTTTACGGGCATCCTTATCCACCTCTTCTCAGATACCAGCCCATATCCCATATAGGCTCCACTACCCGCCTTTGTTCTCCTCCTATATTAGCTATCTTCCCCATACCCCAGCCCAACGCCTCTCCAAGCTCGTTTACAACGAGGTTCACATCAGGATTCCATGATACTATATTCTCTTCATACACTGTTTTACCGTAGAGGAAGAACTTCTCACCGTTAGAGTCGAGGACTATACACTTCATCCTATCACAGTAGGGGGCCAGTTTATGTGCTAATGGGAGGCTCGGCTTAAACCACTCACCGGGCCGCATCATGCCAACGTAGAGGCCTAGGGAGTATAGTCTATCAGCGTCGATCATCTCAAGTACCTCTAGGAGGTCATGTGATGGTGAGAAGACCTCTACGTATTCATATCTCTGCCTCTCTATCGTTATTATATTATCCAGAACCTCTAAGGGCTCAAGCCCTAGCTTCTCGAAGAATGCTGTAAGCGGCGACCAGTACACATCTCTATCATTATAATATCTTATAGACACCGTCATTATCCAACCACCCTTAGTTTACAGATGAAGAAGCCTTCCGTGCCGTGGATATGGGGCCAGAATCTACCGCACGTAGCCACGCTGGGATCTAGTTCCTGGTCGAAATACCTTGTGATTCCCGGCGTTGTGGGCGCATTCAGAGGCTCGACATCGACTCTACCAGGGTGTTCCTCGAGTATCCTATCTATAACTAGCTCTCCCTCTTCTGGAGCGAGCGTACACGCACTATACACTATTATTCCACCGGGCTTCACGGTTCCTATGGCTTTCCTGAGCATCGCTACTTGGAGTTCATGTATGAAGATGAGGTCGCTTATTGATCTCGATCGCTTCCTCCTAGGATCCTTCCTGATTATTCCCTCCCCCGTGCTGGGCGCGTCCACCAGAATCCGATCCGCTTCTGAGGGGAGTCTCAGAACAGTTGAATCACCCTTCAATATAATGTAATTTGAGAACCTCAATCTCTGGAGGTTCGATCTTAGACTCTTTATCCGCCTAGGATGTTTTTCCACTGCTATGAGTACTGCTCTATCCCTAGTTAGTTGGAGTATTTGGGTCGATTTCCCACCTGGAGCGGCGGCCATATCAATTACTAGTTCTCCCGGTTTTGGGTTTAGCTCGTATACTACGCTCATCGAGGCCGGGTCCTGAACGTAATAGTAGCCTAGGAGGTACTCATGGGTCCCTCCTATGGATCCTATACCTGTCTCTAAGACTTTATAGCCGTGTGGAAGGTAGGGGATTTTCTCTAGCTTGTAGCCTTTTTCTTCGAGTCTCTTGACGAGCTTGCTACATTCTATTGCATAGTCGTTGCATCGTATCGTCTCGGGTAGTGGTTTCTCGTTAGCTTCGAGTAGCTTGACTGTATCCTCGAGGCCTAGGATTTCTAGGTATCGTGCTACCATGTAGGGGAGATATCCGTATCTCTCGGCTAGTTTTCTAACTCTTTGATTGCTTGTTCTTTCCTTTAACCGTTCAACTATTGCCTTAAGTTTCCAGTACATGGGCGTGTACTCCCTGCCTCTCGGTCTAATTAAACAATATAGAATATTTCTCTCCTACTGTGAATGGTTCCCAAGGTGCAAAGTTGATGGTAGCGGCCTACAAGAGGCTAGTGGTCGTAGGACGATTCCAGCCCCCGCATTTGGGGCATGTACACTTGATAGAGTACGCCCTTTCTCTCGCCGAGGAGGTCCTCGTTGTGATCGGCTCTGCCCAGGACTCGTTCACGTTCAAGAACCCCCTGACGGCGGGGGAGAGGTATGAGCTACTAGATAAGATATTGAAGAAGAGGCTTGGCAGCGAATACTACCGGAGAGTACGCCTTATACCTGTAATGGATATCAACATGAACAAAGTATGGGTCAAGTACCTTGAGATGCTCCTGCCTCCATTCCAGGGTGTAGTAACTAGAAACCCCCTAGTAACCGAGTTATTCAGGGATGCTGGATACGAGGTCATAGAGCAGCCCATGTATAACAGGGAAGAGTGTGAGGGTACTAAGATAAGGGAGCGCGTGTTAAAGGGTGAAGAGTGGATATCATGTATCCCCGAGGAGATAAGGGAGGACCTGTTACGCCTGGACTTTGAAGGCAGGCTAATACGCCTTTCAAACAAAGACTAACCATCAAGGGTGCTATTGTGTATGAACCCGGTTGTAATTGATGGCTCTATGGGCGAGGGAGGAGGCCAGATACTGAGAACAGCCCTTGCTATATCTGCCGTCACAGGGAGACCCGTGAAGGTTGTAAACATAAGGGCCAAGAGGAAGAATCCAGGTCTCAGACCGCAGCATCTCACAGCTGTAAAGGCCCTAGCAATGATAACAGAGGCCAGAGTCCATGGCGCCAGCGTGGGTAGCATGGAGCTAGAATTCTGGCCGAGAACTATTCGAGGCGGAGAATACCGGCTCGACATAGGTACTGCTGGCAGTATCTCACTAGTACTTCAAGCATTGCTGCCAGCACTGGCTTACGCGGATAAGCCAGTCCACCTATGGATTAGGGGAGGCACAGACGTGCCAATGTCGCCAACCATCGACTATGTAAGAGAGGTCCTTACAAGGCTCCTCTCCCGCTTTGGCTATAGATTCCAGATCACAGTCAAGAGGAGAGGGCATTACCCTCGTGGGGGCGGAATAGTCGAGGTCTCAATAGATGACCCGCCGGGAGGTTACAGGCCTGTTGACCTAACCGTTAGGGGAGAGATAAAGGGCATCTATGGTAGGAGCCATGCGGTTAGACTACCCCGCCATGTAGCGGAAAGGCAGGCTAGGTCGGCTAGCGAAGTATTGTTGAAGGAATTGGGGATAAAGCCGGAGATAGACGTGGAATGGTATGAACCAGGCAGGGACCCCCACTTGGGCCCGGGAAGCGGGATCACGCTATGGTGTTTAACGTCCAACAGTGTATTGGGTGCCGATAGCCTTGGAGCGCGGGGTAAGCCTGCCGAAAAGGTTGGTAGGGAAGCCGCTGTAGAACTTGTTGAGGATCTAAGGACCAATGCGGCTGTGGATAGGCATGCTAGCGATATGCTTCCACTCTATATGGCCCTAGCGGATGGGGTGTCAAGGTATACGGGAGCCCGTCTCACAAGTCATACCGAGACCGTATTCAAGCTCCTAGAATTAATAGTGGATGGGTTCAAGGCGGAAGTCGAGGGCAAAACGCCCTTCAAAGCTGTAATTCACGGGATTGGACTCTCGAGGTAAGTACATTCGCTAGGTCATTTATGAGGCTGTATACCTTTTCCTTATCAGCAGTCACGGTCTCGTAGACTCCCTCCACGTATCCCTTAGCTAGTAGGTCCCTGGCTATCTCCCTAGCCTTCTCCAGGCTATTCACGTCGGGATTGTCGATCTTGTTTATCGCTATATAGATCGGCTTGCCTTTAGCCATCCCTTTTATGTTGACTAGGAGGTCGAATTGCCTACCCACGCTGAGATAAGCGTCTGGACTTACATCTACAAGGAATAGGATGATTCCATCGAGTTCCTTAAGCGCGGCTACCGCCTTCTTCTCAATCTCGTTCATCTCATGAAATGGCCTGTCAAGTAGGCCTGGAGTATCGATTATCTGGATCTTTGTATCGTTTTCCACGAAGTGGCCTATGTGTATCGTAGTTGTAGTGAAAGGGTATACTGCGACCTTTGGTTTAGCCCTGGTAGCGTTTCTCACCAGCGTCGATTTACCACTGCTGGGGGCGCCAGCCACTATGATTGTAGGCATTGACGCGTCAATTGCTGGGAGATGCTGGATGAAGACTACAAGATCTCTCAGGTAATCCAAGTCTTTTCGACATTTCTTGAAGAGGGAGAGTATTCGTCCCCGGGCCTCCCTACCAGTTCTCAAAAGCTCCCGCTTGTTCTCAGCAGCCATTAACAGGAACCGGTATTTCCCGAATAGCCTGCTCGCCATCTTCCTACCTTTACTCACGCACTTAATTGCCCTGTGTACACGTTGCCGGTCGAATTCTATCTCTATAAGCCGCCAATAGAATGGATGTAGAGAATCGAGGAGGGCGGCTAGGCTCTTCACGAAGTCAGTCTTCGAGATAACAACGTCATGTGTTCTTTGCAGAGCAGCCATCTCCTTATCATACAGGGTCTTCGCCTTTCTCGGATACCTCGACCTTATCCTGTCGAGGATCTCCTCGTATGTTGGAACGTGTATCTTCTTCGCGATCGCCGTTGGATCGCTGTACTTGCCTGTTTCCGTCATTCCCTTGCCGCCCTTCTAACAACCTCCTCAACCCAGTCCCTATATTCTCGTATTATTCTTTCAAGCGTCTTTACACTCACACCAGTGGTGGCTGAGGCTACCTGCATGGCTGACTTTTTCGAGGCTCCTTCGGATCTCTCCTTTACGTATACTGCTATGGCGTTTATTGTCCTAGCCTTGAACACCCTGTGTTTCGGAAGGCCTCTACGGACTAGCTCGATAAGGCCTAAGTCGATAGCCTCGTTATGTCGGGCTGAGGGTTCCTCGCTACCCGGTTGCTTTCCCCAATGGCTTGTTTCCAGCCCCGTCAGCTTTTTTCGATATAGTCTTTCTCTCCAAATCCTTTTGATTCCAGTCTTCAGGTTCATGGTGTATTCTTGCCGTGTATATGGTTCATCCTCTATTGGGTTCTCGACTATGACTGTTCCACAGAGCTGGCAAACAACCTCTCCTGTAAGAGGGTTAATTGCAGTCTTTGCTGACCCGCAATATGGACACTTCAAAGCCCTGCACCAATTGGTAGAATCATCGATTGATTATCGATAGGCTAAGCTGGTATGGTGGACGTTAGCGGGGGAGGTAGGCTGGAACGGATTCTCCGGCGTGTTCGGCTGGATGTATTGAACGTAACTTATTTGGTTTAGCCGTTCACATGCAGGAATTGGGGTAGTGAGAGTGTCGAGCTACTTTGGAGCTACAAGCGTTGGTATTAAGACCAAGGATGGCGTGGTATTAGCGACTGACAGGAGAATGTCATACGGAACCTTTATCATGAGTAAGAATGCCAAGAAGATTTTCACAGTCAATAACAGAGTCGGTATAGCATTCGCAGGCCTCTATGGCGATATTAGTGGTCTTATCAGGTTCCTTAAAGCAGACATAAGGAGCTACAGTTTAACCTATAACGTTGAGCCGACAGTGCTCATGGTAGCGAAGAGACTGTCGCTGATAATGTACTCATACAAGGTCCTCCCATTCTTCGTGGAGACAATCGTTGGAGGACTAGACCCTAACGGTAACACGAGG
>JAADGB010000046.1 GCA_013152575.1 Thermoproteota archaeon
TGCTGACATCCTTAATACTGATAATACCGACCAACCTACCCTCACTATCCACAACAGGGAGATGCCTAAAGCCAAAATGCAGCATAGTCTCCAACGCTCTCCTAGCAGGCTCCGACTCCTTTATCGCAATAGGGTCCCTCGTCATTACATCCTTGAGCTTAACATTCTTCGGGTCAAGCCCCTGAGCACACACCCTCCTGAGCAAGTCTCTCTCCGTGAATATCCCGATAGGCTTTAGATCCTTATCAACAATCACGACGCTACCAATGTTCTCATCGGCCATCTTCTTTATCGCTTCCTCCACAGTATCCTCTGGCTTCATTACTATGGGGGGCTTTGTGATCAGGGAAACGACAGGAAGTTCCTCGGCTTGTGACATGTCTTTTCACCACTTACCATAACATGGCACAGATTAATAAAATATTGGATGTATATGGGATGTATGTTATTTCTTCATGCACATCTTCTTGAACCACTTCGCCGTCTCAGTACAGTCCTGCTCCCTCTTCTGGGGACTCTCTGAAACGTCCACTACTATCCTCTTGAATTTATCGACATCCTCGACTGTCATGAAGGGCCGCGAGCTACTCCGAGCTGTTGACATTGTTAGGCATATGTCATTTTCTGGATCCTCCGGGTCTAGGACGGTGGTTGGCATCCAGTGGCGTTCGTGAAGTTTTCTTCCGCTGGTGTATATGTTGAGTACTCCGCCTACGAGCACGAGTGGTGCTCCTGCGTCAATCGATCTCGCAGTTAGTATCTTGTCGATGAAACAGTGCTTCATAGTGACTATGGGACCCTCCTTTTCCGGCGGTGGGAGGAATCTGCTCCGGTAGGGCATCATGTGCCCGATAACGAGGTGGACCTTGTTTATATAGAATGCCTCGAATAACACGGGGGAGAACAAATCCTCGTCTATGAATACTCCAATCCTACCTATAGGCCTCCCTCCCACGTCTACAACATCGAATATCCCAGGAGTCTTCCCACGGGTTAGGCCTAGCTCCTCCTCCGCTGGGGTAAGCATAACCTTCCTATACTTTTCGAGGGACCCGTCCGGCTTGATCATGACTGTTGTAACATAATTCCTAGGGCCAGCAACCTCATATACAGGACCATATAGTATGTTGACGCCGTAGCTCGCTGCAAGCCTCCGCAGCATCCTGATAGGATTGTTCTGGCTCATTGTCTTCGGGTTGAGCGTCGTCGCCCTAAACCGAACCCGGGCCTTAGCCCTTTCAGGATTTCTAACATAAGCTGGAATATTGCCCGTTATAGGGTATGCGTTAGAGACGAGTAGGTGGGGCAGCATGCCTTTAGCACTTGCCTCCTCCAGGTAGCTCGAGACCAGGTTGATGAACTTGTGGGTATTCGCATTATAGCTCGGCCCGCTTCTTGCTGCTTTGATAGAACCGTGGAGCACTGTCACATGGAGCTCCTTTGCCATTACTCTACCGCCTCCCTACTCCTCCTATACCCTGATATACACTTCGCCAGCTCGTTAGAATCAGATTGGTATGCCGCCACTACGGGGCGGGCAATACCCTCTATCTCCGAGTATACTTCGTTCATTATAACTATTCTCTCTGCCACCCCCTTCTCGATCTCCTCCATCTTTTCTTGCAGAGCCCTAGTCCTCTCCTCAGCCACTAGTGATGGAATCCTCTTGAGATACTCATAATCTATCAACTTCTCAAGACCACGGGGGTTGACAGCGATCTCTCTAGTCAGGTACTCATAGATGGCTTTACCCCTGTGAGTGGGGATAACTCGGTCCTCTGGACCTCTACTAATGTATCTTCTCCTATAGAGTGTCTCCACTATCTTAGCATAAGTGCTAGGCCTACCAATACCCCTCTCCTTCATCAGTCTTATGATATCTCCCTCTGTGTAGAGTGGTACCTTACTCCTTTTCCTCACATGCTCGAGAACCGCCGCCTTCAGACCTGGTTCAAGGGCTTGCTGCTCCCGTATATAGTACCAGACCAGCGTAAACCCTTTACTGATGGGGTCTTCATCCCTGCCTATTTTGACTATTCTGTCAACTGTTATGTAGGAGTCTGAGCCTAGGATCTCAACCCTGTACACCGCCCTCTTGACTATAGCCTCCTTCATCTGGCTGGCCATGAACCTGCGGAATATCAGGTCGTATAGCCTATAGTGTGCCGCCGTTAGTCTACCAGCGATTGGAAGGACTCCCTCCTCCACTAGACGCCTCAAGTTATCAGCGTCAATAGGCCTTGTCGGCCTGATAGCCTCGTGGGCACCTCCCTCGCCCCATCTCCTTGGTCTGAATAGCTTGTCAGCGTCATCGCCGAACGCATCCTTCAACCAATCTCTTGCAACCTGTATACCCCTATCGCTCACTCTTGTCGAGTCAGTTCTATGGTAGGTTATGAGACCCATTTCGAACAGGTTCTGGGCTAGCCTCATCGTTTCAGGAGCACCAAGTCCCAGGTAGCGGTTCGCATCCATTATCATAGAGTCCGTCGTGTACGGTGGCGGCGGGTTTATCGTCTCCTCCTTCTCCTCTACTACATCAATTTTTACATCTACATCGATCGTCTTTGTCTTCTTGAAGAACTGTTTAAGTACTTGGGGCTTTCCTACGAGATCGAGCTCCGTGAAGTAGATACGGGTCCCATTGATTAACAGCCTGTATTCGTTGATCTTCTCTTTTGCCTCCTCAGCCCTTTCTATAATCCAACCAAGAACTGGCGTTTGCACTCTACCAGCACTTAGATTATAATAGTATCTAAACCTCCTGCACCGTTTCTTCTCGTTTTCCTGGAATCTACCTGGCCTTGGGAGATCCTCAAGGGATGGACAATAGACTCGGGGCCAGAAGTGACACCATAATAGAGGCGAGAGTGTAAAGCCTATCCACCTATCCTCTATCCTTCTAACTATTTGAGCATCGACTAGTCTCTGGTCGAAGTCCCTTAGGTTCCTTAAAGCCTCCATTATCGCCTTCCTGGTCACCTCGTGGAACTCAAGCCTCTGGATTCCCCGCGAGTACGGCTTGAGGAGTAGTGCAACGTCCCATCCAATCTTCTCTCCTTCCGTGTCTGGGTCTGTTCCTATCAATACAACGTCTGACTCCCAAGCAAGCCTTCTCAAGTCTTCGACGACCGTGCGCGAGTCTCTGATGTTAGTGCTTCCACACACCGGACATTTGTCAGACTCTATCGTGAACTGGTATCCGCAGTCAAGGCATCTCTTTATGCTTGTGTAGATTGGGTGGAAGTCCCTCTCTTTCGAATTAAGGACGTATACCCCGAATAACCACTCAGGCGAGCTGACTCCTGGCGGTAGATCGTCGCTTAGCTTCTCTGTTGCTAGGTCGTACACGTGGCCGCCACTTGCTATTATTGTGAGTAGAAGGTCGCCCGTCGAAATCTCATAGGCCCTTAGACCACCTGGTAGTAACCTTATACTTGGCTGGCCGAAGAAGCCGGCTATAGTCCTGGCCTTATTCGGAGACTCCACAATTAGTAGTGCTGTCTTGACGAGGTCTTTGAGCCTCTCCTCACCCTTTAGTACCCTACGTACCTTCTTCCTCTCCTCTTCTATCTCGGCCATTATCTTATCAAGGTCTAATTCGTTGAAGTCCCTCCATTGAGCGTCGACCATCCAGGAAGTCCTCTTGATCAATCCTTGAAGAACCCTCTCGTCGTCCACTATAACGACGCTCAATCCTAGCGTGATTCCACCCGCGTATAGCCTGCTGGTTCTACCACTGGCTTGTAGATAGGTGGCCGCGTCCGCTACCAGAATGTATCTCTCACCGTTTACTCTCACAATTGCTATATCTTTCCTTTCTTCAAGGTGCTTCCAGACCTCTTCATCCGAGAGAGCGTTAAGGAGGAAGTTATACGCCTCGTAGATTGCCCATGTGGCCTGGCTAGCTTTTGGATCACCTTGCAGTATTCTCTCTGCAATCATTTGTAGGGCGGCTGGGCTTAGGGACCTCGTAATTCTCCTCACTATGGCTAAGTGTCTCCTAGCGGTCTCGGCAACATCCTCGATGGGGATATCGACTAGTAGACCCAATAATCTCAGGATGCTTGAGGGTGATGGATAACCCACTTCAGCCGAGAACTTGTGCCTAGGGACCCCAGCGAAGATGGCGTATCTAACTCTTTCAGGTAAGTCTATGCCCCTGACGAGTACGCCGTAATAGTTAGCCACACCTACAAGGACGTTTATCTTGCCAGCTGCGAAATCCTCTAGAAGAGTTAGCGGTTTCTTGGAGTGGAATGCTTCGGCGTTTACACCGGCCTCTCTGAGCATTTCTGCTAGCTTCTCAGCACCCTCTATTCCATGATCAATTGGTACGTAGACGAGGGTCCCGTCTCGGAAGTAATTCTTGACCAAGTCAACGACTTCTTCGTAGATCTCCTTTTCGGGTTTTTTGAAAGAGTCTATAACCCTTCTGAGGCCAATATCTCCTCGACCACCGGCCTCGAAGCCGAGGAGGACGCGGAACAGTTTGACTCTCGAGCCACGAGGTCTACCCGTTGCACTACTCACTATTAGTGTAGACGCCCTCTTCCTTGGCCCTTCCAGTCTACTATCTAACTCTTTGGCCCGCTTCTCAAGCTGTAACAGCTCCTTCTTCAGCTCCTCCAATCTTTCCTGCGTTGACTGTCTCTGGCTGAGTTGGAGGCGTAGAATGTTTGCCCTCAGTGACGCTATCCTTCTCTGGAGTCGAAGTAGTTCTAGGCCGTTTGATATGTCTTCATCGCTGAATCCAACGATCTTCAACACGGCATCGACGCTCTTGGCACTCCTTAACACGGCGTCAACGTCGTCTATGAACACGAGCTTGAACTTAACCTCTGAGAGCTGGTCGACATATTTACGAGCGAAGCTAGCCGTTGTTATCAGGATATCGAAGTCCCTGTTATTGAATGCCTCTAGCGCCTCCTCCCTCTGTTTTTTCTTGAGCTTGCTATGAATCGCTACTATTCTAGTATTGCATCCCACATTATCCGCGTAGGTCGAGATCCTCTTGTATGCCATCTCGACCAATGTCGTGGTCGGGAACACCAGGTAGCTCTTCGACCTTTTATGGCATGCTAGGTAGAGGCTTGCTACCAGTCCAAAAGTCGTCTTACCCACGCCTGTAGGTGCTATTATTGAGAAGCTGTCTCCCCTAACGAGTCGGCGTGACCATGTTCTTTGAGCCCCCCATGCACGGCTGCCTACGACTTTATAGAAGAATTGTATCAGCTCTTCTGATTCTTTCTCGAGTTTGACTATCTC
>JAADGB010000047.1 GCA_013152575.1 Thermoproteota archaeon
ATAGTTAGGAGCCGCTGCATACTAGTGAGGGACGATAAGGTACTACTCCAGAAAGAAAAGTACGGCGTCTACAGCGTGCCTGGCGGGAGGCTGGAGTTTCTGGAAAGCCTACCCTTCACCGTTGTAAGGGAACTAAGGGAAGAGGCTGGCATGGAGGTTGAACCCGTAAGACTCGTATACATCGTGGAGAGCCTGAGCGAGAGAAAGAAAGGGCCAAGACACGAAATCCTATTCTACTTTCTATGCAAGGGGAGCGGAGAGCCGAGGAGGAGCTATGCAACAATCTCCTTCGAGTGGAAAAACCCTATAGAAGTAGCTGATAATTTCTGGCCGAGTGGTATGGCTGAGATCATAGCCCAGGATATACCCGACTTCAACAGGTTTGTATACATAACATACATCGATGAGAGACTAGCGTTCATCAACACGTTCACAAGCCCACCTAAATGCCTATCAATCACTGCAAAAATGCCGGTAAGTCTTCAAGAGAACAGCCGGGAGGGCGAGCATTAATGAGGAGGATAATACTCGCCTTAATCATAGCGTTGATGATCGCCTCAACCATCCCACAAGTATTCAAGGGATTGGCTGAGACCACCAGCGAGGTCATCCCCTTATACAATAAGACTCAAACACCCCTCCCTCAGGACCTACCATGGTATTTCATAATAGTCATAGGCGATAATAGGCCGAAAGCAGTTGCATGGGTCCAGCTGCCACAAGTATTCTATGATTCAGTAAAGGAGATCTCCATGATCAACCCGCAAGCATTTGTGGGATTAGGAGATCATGTTGGTCAGGGAAGTAGGAGGCAGTACGAGGAGTTTTATAGGGTAATGAATTCCTCAGGCATAATTAATCAGATGTATGCCATGGGTAACCATGATGTGGCTTATGGCAAGAAGGCCTGGCAGTTCTGGAAAGAATACATGGGTCCCTACACGATTGTTTACGATGGTATCCCTGGTTGGAGGATACTCTTACTATCTAGTGAGGCCGGCCTAGACTTATGGAACCAGACACTAGACAGTGCATACTCTAGCCTCGGAGACAGGCTTATGATCGTAGGATTCCACAGGCCGATAAAGCCTTACGTCCATCACAACCTGCAAGACGACTACAAGGAGATGTCAGATGCTCTCCTACATTATATGAAGGAGTACGGAAGAACACCGCTTGTATTACAGGCTCACTGGCACGGTTGGGCTGAATACCATGAAAATGGTACTGACTGGCTAATTGTTGGAAGCCTTGGAGCACCTCTATACAGTACGGATGCCTGTGAGGCTGCTGCAACTTGCGTGTCAGACTATCACTACCTTGTCCTAATAATGTATCCTGATGGCAGGTACGAGTACACTCCAGTGCTGGCTGGCGAGAATTCAGGCAACCTTACAGTAGAATACATCAACCAGACCACAGTTCTAGTGAAGAATACCAAAGTAGACGTCTATGGTAACCCCGTCGATCTACCAGTGAGAGTCACCTATGAAGTAGGCTCAGAGAGCGAATTATATCAGCTCAATATTGTTTTAATGGTGCCAGAAGAGACCATAGGCTATATCAGACTCGTGGAGGGACCCTCCGGGCTAAAGATCGCAAGCAACATATCAACGAGCAACTCATACATTTACATAATTGATGAGAAAACAGGTAAGGAAATTACAGTATACAGCGGTGACATTAATGGTCTAGATCTATCACAATGGATCCCAAGCCCACCGCCTACGATAACGACGTCATCACCAGCTACAACTACTCAGTCAGAGGCTGGCAGAGGTAGCATTGACTCTACTGTTATCGTTGCTATCATAGTCCTTGTAGTGTTGGCTGCTGCAGTCTACTTTATGAGAAGGTAGTCTGTCTCTAGCAAGCCTCTATTTTTCCTTGTGAACTCTACCTTTGAGGGTCCCTCGCCAGCCCCTAGCACTATGTACTCATGTTTGTTCAATCCAGTAAGCTTCGCCACCCTAGTGGCTACTGCTCCCTTAACCTCTACATGAGCCCACCCCATTATCACTGCGCCAGGACCGAGTCTGAGGGCCTCTGCAACTTTGGCAGCGGCTACAGAGTCTTTGAATGACTGTGCTACTAGGAGGTTTTTGATAGGTATACGGGTCATGGGTCCCTCACGTGGAAACAGGCTTGTTATCATCTCTTCATACTCTGGCATGACCTTAAATGGGTCTAGTATGTCTCTATATTCCGTTGGTATATTGAGGGTGCGTGATACTTGTCTGGCTAATGTTCGAGGTGGCATGACGCCTATGATCCTGGCACCACACCTTCTAGCCTCATCCAGAATGGGCTTGTATTTCTCGAGGTTAAATCCTTCGGGTCCCTGCTTGTATAACGAGTATAATTCTTCAAAGGTTATCTCATGCCTAAGCCATTTGTCGATGATGTCTTGTTGTTCAACGTTGAAGTACTCAACTGCTAGGAAAGACAGCTTCTTGTTCCTACATAGCTCTCCGAGTAAGGAGGCAACTTCTTCTATCAACCATTCCTGTTCGTGGACCTCTCCGATATAGAGGATTTTATCGACATCGGCTACTATCTTTGATCTCTGTACTGGAGTGAAGTCATATGCGTCCATGTATACGGGTTTATCGTTGTGGTTCACTTGTGGTTCACCTTTGATCATTAAAGCTGAATATCCTGCACAGCTAGTAATGTTACACGAAGATAAAAGGGTGTATAGATATGAGTGAGGAAAGAAGAGAAGAGTACGTGAACGAGGATGTCCGTGAGCTTGAGGGGATCTTCAAGGCGATATCCAACTTCATAAGAGACATACAGGAACCCTTACAGGAGCTAATAGAGACCCTGATAGGCCCGATAAGGGGCGACAGGTTCGGCGAGGAGCTGGCGGAGTTCTACAAGAAGCTGAAGGAGAGTGGTATGCCAGAGGATCTAGCGCAGAAGATGACGCTCGAGTACTTCGATAAGAGGATGAAGATACTCGATGCACTGGGCAGTCTAGGAGGGATACTGTCTAAGGGTCCCTGGATGCAGGGATTCAGCTACAAGGGCGAAGAAGAGAAGGAGGAAGAGGAGGAGAAGAAAGAGACTAACGAGGGCTAACGATATTGCCCTCAACACTTGAAGAGAGGCTGGCTAGAATAGAGAAGGTGTTAGTTGAAGTACTCAGGAAGATCTCCGAGCTTGAGATGCAGCTGCGGGCAGATCAAAACCTCTCAATCGCGGGAGAACTGGTGGGAGTGTTCAACCTTCCAGCGTATAGGGCGCTTGAAGCCTCCAGGGTGATAGTCAGGCTGGCTAGGTATCTTGGTGGGATGGATGATATTACGAGGGCGATAATTGAAGCATTGGTGGTTGAGGGACCCTTAACCATACGTGGATTGGAGAGGGTGGTTCGGAGGATAAGAGGTAGGGCGTCTAGGAGGATAATAATTAGGAAGGTTAGGGAGCTCGAGGAGCTCGGCGTTGTTGAAGTGGAGAGGATGCCGAATCGCACTGTTGTGAGGTTGAAGAGGCTTGAGGAGGGTGATGAACATACTTAAACTATTTTTTCTTGCTATTTCTCTTCTATTAGAGTTATCATACTATTTTATTAAGTTTAAGATTATTTTTTACCTGATTAGGAAGAGGAATACTAGGCGGTTTAAGAAACACCTCAAGGGTTTACCAAAAGAATTAAGAGAACAGCTAGTTAGGGAATACGATTATAAGTTGAAGAAAGTTCTAAGCCTACGTGTGAAGGATTTTGCAAGAGCAATTAGAAGGAGCTAGAATAATAGTAATCGCTTTGATACTGGGGGCGCTCGGAGCAGTATTCAAAATCCTCGGTGGGATCCTATATGGTTCTAAGGCGGTACTAATTGATGGAGCTACTTGTGTGGGCAACATAATAGCAGGAGTCGCCCTGTATAGAAGCCTCAAGAGATCCTCGGGTCCACCGGATGAAGATCATCCATTCGGACATAGCAGGCTCATGTACCACGGTGTACTCCTAGTACAGGTTACCTATGCGTTTATCGCAGGCCTAAGCGCAGCCATCCTCTACTACTCTTACTTTATGAGCTACGAGGTAGAGAAGGGAGCCCCCATATACGCCTTCATAGGGACCCTATTCTATATTGGTTCAATACTAGTATCTAGGAGACAAGGATACGCGGGGGCAGTTTTCTCTACATTCACCTTCACAGAGGTTATCGAGGGAGCTGTAACTATTACGGCGAGCTACGTGGCCTATGAATACGGTAAGATGTATGACTTAATCGGTGGCCTCATTATACTACTCTACCTATTATACGAGCTTCGTGAGGAATCAGAGAGGCTAGGTGTACTCATAAGCGACTACATTGACCCCATGATAACAAGACAAGTCCGAAACCTCCTCGAAGATAGAGGGTTCAAGATCGAGAAACTAAGGATTAGGACTATTGTGCCAGGTCATTATCACGGAGACGCCGTGGTTCTCGCAGAGAACATGCCATATGAGGTTGCGGACCTTCTAGTGGATGAGGCAGTGCATCTGGCAAAGAAGGACTATAATGTGGACCTAGTAGTTCATATCGATGTGCCTCAAGAAGCTAAGAAACGTGAATCTCAATAATATCTCCATCCATCAAGACATGATCCGTGCCAACTCGCTGACCAGGGTATTTTGCACTCGGCCCCCAGATCTTAGCGTATCTAAACCTCCTCGCCAGATCCTTGTGTATCCTCTTGGCCGCATCCAAGACCGTCGCACCTTTCTCCAGCACGAGCGGATCTGGATCAGGCTCCTTATTAGGCTGCTTTGTATATACTCTAATTATCTCTAGAATATCGAATATTATATCGCCCAGTTTATCTAAGCCCTCGCCTGTAGCCGCACTGACTACGAGTACGGGGACGTCGGGAGGAGCATACTTCATAACCCGTTTAGCCTTCTCCTTGGCCCCCGGCAGATCAGCCTTGTTCAATAGTATGATGGCTGGTTTATAGACTCGTGTTGTGAATATGGCGTCTTCGACATCGTCGAGTGTCACGTCTCCTTCCATTTCTACTATTGCATTATAGATTCTGTACTGGCTTAGCAGCCGACGTAGATCATCCTCCGTAAAGTTAACCATTCTACCATGTCCAACAATCTTTATGCCATTAACGCTTCTATCCCTCCTAATCCTCACTAGGCCTTTGGATTTTGTTATGACGACTCCTCTCTCCGCCAGGAAGTCTATTAGCTTCCTTAGAGTATAAGCGGGGTCTTCTTC
>JAADGB010000048.1 GCA_013152575.1 Thermoproteota archaeon
GAGGTTCTTAACGATAACCGAGATAGATATAAACCCTTGATCAAACGGTATTATAATAGTGGTGCTCAACCAAGAGGTGAATAAGCTATGTTCGAGGATAGAAGCTGGAAACTAGTATTACGCAGGACTGCCAGAGGCCCGGTAATACAGTTCAGAAGCAGCACACCCCAAACTAGAGAGTCAACCATGATACGTATGGGTGGACAGCTAGCAGAGGAAGTCTTCAAAACAATGGTAGAAGTCCTCAAGAAATATGACTACGTTATCGCAGAGGGCGGTGACGAGTCGAGATACAAGTGGTATAGGCTAAAGCCTGAGATTGGACCAGTAGTCGGTGGCTTCATCGTCCTAATTAGGAGAAGCAGGCAACCGCAAGACTGGATACCATACTTCGAGGGACTCATAAAACAGGATCCCTACAAGGGAGCCCATAAACTACTAAGAGAGGCACTGGCAACAGCGTTCGCCCTAAGCCAGGACTACCCGCCACCAGAGAGAGTGAGGATGCAGCTGCATCCAAAGGTTCTCGACAGTGTGAGCGCTGGTTTCAAGGTCATCATCAGGAAACTCTGGGGCATCAAGAAAAAGTAGACTCACAAACATCTTTCTATTATTTCTAGAATCGCGTCTCTACAATCCTCGTTAGGCAATACTATGAGTCCATCGCCACCGATGATATAGTACGAATCTCCTCGGAGAGCACAATATACCGCCGCAGAAGCAATAATCGAGTCAATCACATGATCTCTACTGGTCAGCTGTAGGTTCATGTGCCTAATTATGCTACCAGGGTGCGTTTCGAACACGATGAAGCCAGCTTCCATAAAGTGATAGAATAGTGAATGTCCCAACTCAGTGAGTTGCTTCATCCCCCGTAAACTTCCTGGCAGCAGTCTTGCGCCTCTGTAAAATTGCAAGATTATCTTCTCCACGCTCCTGAATCCCGTGTACGGAGTATAGAGAGGTGCGTCAATACCTATAATTGAATTTCTAATGTTTTTTAATATATTCGATAGTGGCCCGACCCTAGTGCTACAACGATGTATCCTACTGTTTCTTATTCCAAGCAGGGTAAAACCGGTTAATCCTTTTGGGGCCGGGTCTAAGCCGGCTATGAATAGATCTTTCCTCGTCCTTATATGGGATATAATATGAGCGGTTAGCTCTGCGTACCTAGAATACCAGCTGCAACTATAGGCAGGATTATTGTTGCATCCCCATATACTACCGCCTTCGACGCCTCTGGCTTGATCTTTCCCCATGAAATCGCTTCCCTCGGCCGTGCCCCGCTGAGACTGCCATCATATTCAACAGCTGTGGTTATGTAGACGGTATAATCTAAACCGTTACGGAACTGGCTCCACCATATGGCGTGATGTTTGCTTATCCCACCACCTATTATGAGGGCCATAGCCTTTCCCTTTGTTGAGAAGAAAATATCGGCTAGCTTCTTCATATCAATATTGTAGTCTAGCTGAATCCCCCTACCCGCTTGAGTTTCCATGAAGATTGCTGTACCAAAAGCCCCATCTGGCCATCCTGGTACGAAGACTTTAGCACCGCTTTCGTGAGCTGCTCTCAATATACTGTTGTTGTCTTCAATGAGCGATCCCGCAAGATCAAGGAGCTCATAGACTCCCCAGCGGTCCTTTGTTTTCCTTGCTTCACTGACTAGCTTCCTAACGAAGCCTTCCACTTTAGGACCATAGTCTTCGACTGGTATGAATATGTTGCCTAGCCTGTGGTATCCCTCTTCAGCCAGTACTCTATCGTCCGCTTCAAAGTATCC
Source organism: Thermoproteota archaeon (assembly GCA_013152575.1). Lineage (GTDB taxonomy): Archaea > Thermoproteota > Thermoprotei_A > Sulfolobales > Acidilobaceae > Thermodiscus. The sequence goes on from JAADGB010000048.1 coordinate 1,790, forward strand.
CTTCAAATACTTGCCTCCCATTGCTCTTGCTATGTCGTGATCTAATGTACCTGCGGTGGTAAATATAATATTAAATAACCTATTTCTTATTAATTGTGCAAATATACCCCTCAAACCAGTAGAAACTAGATTAGCAGTAAACGTCAGAATTCGAATATCTGATTCCTCTATGGCCCTTTTTAGCAAGTTGATAGCCTCGACTAAGTGGCCTGCCATGAATCCATGGATCTCGGAATACCAGTGTATCAGATCGGATATCCTTGCATTTGCATCAACGTTGACGTCCCTGACAGGCTCCATAAACATCTCCCAGCCTATCTAATAGACTTGCCTTATAAAGAATTGTTCATTCAAACACCAATCATCAACAATCCGATTATTCATTATAACGAACAGGGTGGATAGGAGTGAAGAGAAGAGGACTGTCTCCGCTCGTCGCTACAGTATTGCTGATTAGTGCAACCGTGCTAGGTGGAGTACTAGTATACCAGTACTTCCAGAATAGCTTCACTCACGCTAAGGGGCTATCGCAAGACCTAATGATAGCACCTAATGCAATAGTACTCAACTCTAACACGACTCTCGTGAAAGTTTCAATATCTAATCAATACGATGATGTCGTAACTGTACTGAATGTGACACTACTTGATAGTGCTGGCAACACCGTAACTGGAACGTTGTTGAAGGGTTCGACGCTGCCAGCCCAGGTATCACCGGGCGAAAAGATAACTATAATGATAAAGACCTCAACAAAGCCAGCAGCGGTATTCGTGACCTATGAAGTCGGCGGCCAAGTATACCAATCAGAGCCAGTACAGATACCAGGCTAAAACCGGGGTTTCTAAAATTGAATCTCATCCAAAAATTTTTTCCATCTAGAAAGTTAAAACAAAAACTTGACTCAAGGAGTAAACTCGAAGAAAAACATGTTGAAGAAACAACTTTAATTCATCCAAGCCGGATAAGAGGTCACTATAAGGTAGGTCCCGTTGAGTACTACCTGTACGTCGATGAATACGGCTTCTTCCGGCTCCACATAGTCGAGCCAAGAGAACCCCCTGGAGACGTTATCTACGACATAATATCTGGTGTAAGATCTCCTGCAAATGAAGCAGAGAGATACCATGCCCAAAAGAAGACTAGTGGTTACGGGAAACTCTACCCATTAATCATAGATGATAATATTGAAGAAATCGCGGTTGACGGGCCAGGAATGAGAGTAGCCGTGCTGCACCGTCTCTTACCCGGTTATTGGATAGACGTTGATATAACGCTGGGCGAGGCAGAGCTCGATTCAATCGCTATCCAACTAGCTAGAAAAGCTGGGAGACTACTCAGCCTCGCAACGCCCTACGCTGAAGGCATAACCAGCGATGGCCACAGGATAGCAGTTACTCTCGGCAACGAGATCACAAGGCATGGAACGAGCATCGTTCTCAGAAAGTACCCGGAAAAGCCAGTATCTATAACAGACCTCCTCGCGACAAGGGTACTAACACCATTAGCAGCAGCTTATCTCTGGCTACTAGTTGAGTCCCACAGCTTCATAATGATCATAGGAAGCATGGGGGCAGGCAAGACAACATTACTGCAAGCACTTGCGGGCCTGATACCACCACACCATAGGATTGTAACCATAGAGGACACGCCGGAAATTAGACTATACCATAAACATTGGGATTCACTAATTACAAGACCTCGAATCCCAGGTGAAGAAATAGAAGAAGTAGACCTAGAGACGCTCTTAAAATTCGCTCTACGAAGAAGAGCAGATCACGTCATCGTGGGAGAAGTAAGAGGGAGAGAAGCACGACTACTGGCGCAGGCAGCTGCAAGCGGTCACGGGAGTCTAACTACGTTTCACGCGGATTCGCCAGAAGCAGCAATCCTTAGGTTAAGACTTGATCCAATTAGCCTACCACCATTGTTCTTGAGGATCATTACAGCCTTCGTGCATATACAGAAGATTCCCGTGGTTGGTGGAGGATTCCTCAGGAGAGTCACATCAATAACCGAAATACAGGATGACGAGTTAGTGCCTATTTTCGAGTGGAAGCCTGAATCCGACTCGCTCATTCCAAAGAAGGAGGGAGAGGTAGTAGAGAGGAGTACGGCGCTCAGAGAAGCTTGGATTAGGCTTGGAATGCCTAGCGGGTCCCTAGAGGCAGAACTAGAGGAAAGGAAGAGGTTCCTTGAAGAGAGGATAAACCTGCCTGGCGAGGTGTTTCTGTCGAGTCTCGCTAAATACTATGCAAGGAAGTACGGGGTGAATGGATGAATAAGATACTAGACTATCTTATTGAAAGTAAGAAGATCTTAATTGTTCAAGCTGATAGTCTTGCTAAGGACATAGCTAATCCCATATTACTCGGCCCTAGAGCGTCCCAGATTTTCAGACGCCTCATTAACGACATGTTGATAGTCTCTCTAATTATGGCTATACTATCGCCCACAGCATTCTTCTTATCATTTCCATTTAACATCATTTTACCCGTAATTCCGCTCGTACTCCTAGGTTCATCTTTCGTGGTTACAAGAATATGGCGGTTCATCGTCGGTTACGCTATTTCTAGAGAGCTGCCCTCCCTACTATCCTACTCGTTACCATACTCTGCTGGCCCAAAATACTTAGCAGACGTGCTTGCCTATTCCCCCTCCGAGTATTTCCCATGGTTCTCATGGGAGGCGGATAGGCTACGCTTCTTATTGGAACTTGGCTACGATCCGGTTAGTGCTCTAAAAGAACTAGCATCTACTACTCCATCTCAAAAACTCAGAGATATTCTATTAGACTACATACACTCCCATGAGCTTGGCTCTCCTAGGAGTCAAGTAACATTGAGACTCCTAGAGAGGGCTGTAGCAGAGACAAGGAGCCAGTGGAAATCGTATATCGACCTTGGCAAGGGGGCAATAGAGGCGTTAACCGCTATTGTCATGGCGTCGATCATACTCGCCCCGCTGAGCTTACTGTCAGGTGGATCCGGTATAGGCCTGGCTCTACTCGCTACACTTCTAGCACCAGTATTTACCACATTGTTGATTGTAACTAGACCTTCACTTGGAGAGATAAATATAGGGCCAACCTACGCCTTCACAGCTCTACTAATAGCAATGATCTCGGCAGCAATAACATACATTGTTGGTCCAGTTTACAGCATGATACTCCTACTTGTATTCGGCCTGATCTATGAATACACATATAGAGTTTATCAAAGACGGGAGAATCGAGCCCTTACAGCACTGAGAGAGGTAGCAACAGGAGCTAAATATGGAAGATTCCTAGAAAGGGAGCTCTCGGA
>JAADGB010000049.1 GCA_013152575.1 Thermoproteota archaeon
CCTGGCAAAGCTGGAATCCATGGTTGGGGAGGATACGTTCCTCGATACAGGCTCCCAACCAAGGAGATAGCCAGGGTATGGGGATGGCCCGACCACCAATACAAGGGGCTCAACGTCTCCCACAAATCCGTTGACGGTCCAGACGAAGACTCGACAACCATGGGCTTCGAAGCAGCATACAATGCCCTCCTCCGCGCAAAGATCGACCCGTCGCTGATAGGAGCCGTCTTCTTCGGCAGCGAATCAAAGGTATATGCCGTAAAGCCCTCGGCAACACTCATAGCAGAGATGATAGGAGCAACGCCCGAGACGATGGCGAGCGACCTAGAATTCGCCTGTAGAGCGGGAAGCGAGGGGTTAAGGGCGTCACTAGCACTCGTCTCCTCAGGAATGGTGAAATACGCCTTAGCCGTGGGCAGCGATACAGCCCAGGCAGAGCCAGGAGACGTATTAGAGTTCACAGCCTCAAGCGGTGCAGCAGCATTCATAGTCGGGCCAGCAGAGGGTGCTGCCGCCATCGTCGAGTACTCATACACCTATGTCACTGACACCCCAGACTTCTGGAGGAGGGCTGAGAAACCATACCCAAGGCACGGCGAGGGCTTCACAGGAGAGCCGGCTTATTTCGCCCACATCATGGGAGCGGTGAAGGGATTATTCAAGAAAACCGGGCTGAAACCGGAAGACTTCGACTATGCGATATTCCACCAGCCAAACGGGAAATTCCCAGTTAGAGTCGCACAGCGACTAGGCTTCACATACGAACAAGTTGAGAGGGGCCTAGTTACACCAATGATAGGGAACACCTACAACGCCAGCGCTCTCCTAGGCCTTGTAAGGGTCCTCGACGTGGCCAAACCCGGGCAGAGAATCCTCCTAGCTCCCTTCGGTAGCGGTGCTGGAAGCGACGCGTACAGTATAATCGTTACGGATGAGATCGTGGAGAAGCAGAAGCTTGCTCCTGCACTCGACGACTACATAAACAGGAAGCTCGAGGTGGATTACGCAACCTACACCAGGTTCAGGAGAATCCTCACTATGCTAGCTAGGGGGTGATCCATATGGTATACGTGAGTAGGGTTGGTATGGTTAAGATAGGTAGGCACTATGAGAAGAGTCCACGCGACTTAGCCTTCGAAGCAGTCCGTGAGGCATTGGCAGACGCAGACATAGACTCGATAGACTACCTAGTGGTCGCCTCCAGTTTAACCTACATGCAGTCCCCACAGCTCGACCTAGCCGCTTACATAGCATCCAGCCTAGGCCTACCAGTGAAATCAGCCCTAGCAGTAGAAGCGGGAGAGAACAGCGGTTTAGCCGCGATAGAAGTGGCTGTAAACCTCATACGGAGCCATGCCGCGGAGAAAGTCCTCGTCGTAGGAGTAGACAAGCTAACAGACTATCCGAGCGGTCCAACCTATGAGATGCTCGAGGCACTCTACGACACTGAGAGCGATGCAATCTATAGAATAGGGCACGCCGCCCCACTCGCGATGCTCATGAGGATCTACATGGAGAAGTACGGCGTAGATAGGAACACTCTAGCCTACTGGCCCGCAATGATGCACGCCCACGCAAAAGAGAACCCATACGCCATGCTGAGATTCGCGATAAAGCCCGAAAAGGTTGCTACAGCCATGCCAATAGCCGACCCAATAACTCTACTAGACGCGTACCCGCTGGGAGACGGGGCAGCTGCCGTCCTACTTACAAGCGAGGATCAAGTAGGCGACCACCTAGCGAGGATAAAAGAGGTAGCTGGAGCGGTCGGGATGCCATCAATAGCCTTGAGGGAAGATCCGCTAATGCTAGAGCACGTAGCAAAATTATCCAACGAGTTAAACCTCTCCGAAGAGAAAGTCGACATCATAGAGCTTCATGACAACTTCACAATAATGGGTCTACTACTATTAGAGTCTCTAGGTCTAGCTCCCAGAGGAAAGGCGGCAGAGCTAGTAGCCACAGGCTACTTCGACGTTGACGGAGAGGGACCCTTAGTGAACGCTAGTGGGGGATTGAAGGCTAGAGGCCACCCTATAGGTGCAACGGGAGTCTACATGGTGGCCGAAGTTGCATTACAGCTAGCAGGAAAGTTCCCGGGTGTAAAGAGGCCGGGAGCCGAGAAGGGCCTAGCAGTTGGGATAAACGCGCATGGCTCATCGACCAGAATCGTTGTCATGGAGTCGGTTTAGGGGGTGAATGTGGATGGTACTGGCTAGATGGTGGAGGACGAGGATACCGAGGTACAGGCTTATAGGGGCACAGTGCAAGTCTTGTGGAAGAGCCCATTATCCACCTAGAAAGGCTTGCCCATACTGTGGATCCACCGAGTTAGAGCAGGTAATGCTCCCACGTAGAGGAATACTAGAGAGCTACACCGTCGTGCAAAGCATTCCAGGAGACACCAGGTTCCAAGCACCGATCATCGTCGGCCTAGTACGCTTAGAGAACGGTGTTAGACTCGTAGCCGAGCTAACAGACGTACAGCCAGAAGAGCTGAAGCTAGGGCTCGAAGTGGAAGCCACAATGAGGAGGATTAGGGAGGACGGCGACAATGGAACTATAATGTATGGCCTGAAGTTCAGGCCAGTACTGGGGAAGAGCTGATGAGTGAAGAGCTGGCGAAGCTAGTCCAGAAGCTGATGGATGGAAGCATATCCATATCGAGGCTCGAGGAGATAGTAGGGAACGCGAACCTGGCCGCCCTAATCCGGAGAGTTTTTTTAGAAAGGAAACTCGGCATCAACCTCTCCTCCATTGCAAGCACAATTCTAGACTTTGAAGTCCTCTATGGAAAGAATATAGAGAATCCTATCGGGGCTGTACAGATACCCGTTGGCGTAGTGGGTCCCCTGAAAATAAATGGTGAATACGCGAAGGGCGAATTCTACGTGCCACTAGCGACCACGGAGGGAGCACTCGTTGCAAGCGTTTCACGCGGTGTTAAAGCCATCACCCTAAGCGGAGGAGCAACGACGCGGGTAGTAGTGAATGGAATGACAAGGGCTCCACTCATTAAAACCAAGAGTGTCGAAGAATCAATGAAGCTAGTAGAGTGGATAAGAAGTCATTGGGACATGCTCCGTGAAGAAGTAAAGACTGTGACAAGGCATGGTGAACTGATAGAATTCCAGCCATTCATAATAGGCAACCTTGTATGGATAAGGCTCAAGTTCAACACAGGAGACGCCATGGGCATGAATATGGTTACCTTCGCCAGCGACAAGATATGCAGGCGGATACTCAAAGAATATCCCGGAGACATTGAATGCGTTGCTATAAGCGGAAACATGTGTACAGACAAGAAACCAGCAATAATCAACAGGCTCCTAGGCCGTGGAAAATACGTGGTGGCGGAAGCAGTCATCAAGAAAGAAGTGGTAGAGGAAAAGCTGAAGACGACGCCTGAAGGAATACACTCTGTCAACATAATGAAGAACCTTATGGGTAGCGCAGCCGCCGGGAGCCCCTCCTATAACGCCCATGTCGCCAACATCATAGCCGCGATATTCCTAGCCACCGGTCAAGACGCCGCCCAGGTAGTTGAATCAAGCCTGGCATTCACCTGGACAGAGGTGCGGGACGAAGGCCTCTACATATCAGTAACACTGCCGAGCCTAGAGATTGGAACTGTAGGTGGTGGCACGAGCCTGCCAACACAGAGAGAAGCACTATCGATAATGGGAGTGGCTGGTGGAGGGGACCCTGTCGGGACTAACGCTCTAAAATTCGCCGAGATCATATCAGCAACCGTACTTGCCGGCGAGCTGAGCTTGCTCGCCGCACTAGCAGCTGGACACTTAGCCTTCGCACACGAGCTCCTGGGAAGGGGGAGAATACGTGAACGATAAAGTCGAGTGCCGGGGTAGGAGGGTCACATTCATCTCTCAGATCGAAAAGCTACCAAACGGGAGAGAAGTCAGGATTGACAGGGTAGTTTTCCCCAACGCTGTAACAATCCTCCCAGTCAGCAGAGAGGATTGCTCAATCTACCTGATACGCCAATACCGCCCCGCCATTGGCAAGTGGTTGCTAGAGGCTCCAGCAGGTGTAATCGACGAAGGAGAGTCACCCATTGAAACCGCGAAGAGGGAGCTGGCTGAAGAGACGGGGATGAAGGCTAAAGAGCTTGTCAAGGTGGCTGAAGGCTACATGAGCCCAGGCTACTCGACTGAATACATGTACCTCTACTTAGCAATAGACCCCGAGAAGGGCCAGTCGAGCCCAGAACACTACGAGGTTATAGAAGGTCTAGTCAAGCTACAACTAGATGAAGCATTAGAGAAGATTAAGAATGCAGAGATAACTGATCTGAAAACTATACTAGCAATAATGGCGGCGAAAGATTACTGCAGGGATAACGATTAAACTGGGAATAATCCAACAAGACGAGACAACGAGCAGCACTGAGGAGTCAGACATGAAGCCGAAGTTAGCAATAGTCTACAACGTGAGGGACCCCGCAGGCAGCGGGGCTGCGGAGAAACTCCTTCAACTCCAAAAATGGAATCCGTCCAAATGCCCAAATGCCGTAACCTGTTATGAAATACCTGGTAGAGCGGTCCTAGCGGGGTACGAGATTGAGCAGATCTACTTCGATTTCCTAGACGATACACCAGACCCCGAGGCGGATGCCGTCATAGTCCTCTCTAAGCATAGTGCTGTTAGCAATAGGCCCAGCCTCACTACACACCATACAGGGAATCCAACCTCCTCAACGTTGGGGGGCGAGCCATACACATTATCGGTCTCCGCTCCCATGCTCTCTAGAACCCTCCTCTCAAACTACAAGAATACAGCGTTTCAAAAGGGCCTCCTAGACACCTACGAGTTGACCCTCGAGGCTACTCACCACGGTCCAACCAGGCCCAGCAAACCCCTTGTATTCATCGAGATAGGCTCCACTAAGGAGAACTGGGTTGATGAGAGGGCTCACTGGGCGATGGCCGAGGCCGTTGCTGAGGTAATCGAGAAGGGCATGATGGATTGTACCCCTGCCGTAGGATTCGGTGACACACATT